>JAXDQN010000241.1:0-5113 GCA_034667865.1 Gammaproteobacteria bacterium | reverse complement strand
TCCGGCTCGATCGCGACTATGAGCTGCCGCCGCTGTTCATTACCGAGAATGGCGCGGCCTACCGCGACATCGTGGAACAGGACGGCATCAAGGATGAAGAACGGCGCGCCTATATCGAGTCGCATGTACGGGCACTGGCGGATGCCATGCAAGCCGGGGCGGACGTGCGAGGCTATTTCGTCTGGTCGCTGCTCGATAACTTCGAATGGGCCGCGGGCTACACCAAGCGCTTCGGCATTTACTACGTCGACTACGAGACCCAGGCGCGGATCTTGAAGCGCAGCGGCGATTGGTTCAAAAATCTGGCGGCCGCGTTTCACCGCGAGCACTCCGGCAATGGTCAAGTTGCAGGGATACGTTCGTAGGCGCTGCTCCTCAAGGAATTCCCATGCATATGCGTTTATTGATCGGCGTTGCCGTATTTCTGCTCGTCCAAACCGCGGGCCAAGGCGCACCGGCCGATGCCTCGCGACCTTGGGACGATAAGAGCTTAAGCGCCGATCAACGCGCTGATCTGGTGATTGCGCAGCTCACGCTGGATGAGAAGATCCAACTGGTGCACGGCATCGGTTGGGGGCCTTTGAAAGCGGGGTCGCCGGTACCGGCCAGCAACAATGGCGGCGCCGGCCAACTCATAGGAATTGCGCGGCTCGGCATTCCGGATCTGCAGCAAGCCGATTCTGCGGTCGGTATACGCATGGCGGCGCTGCACGGCCGCTATGCCACGCTGCTGCCTTCCGTGTTGGGCGCGGCGTCTTCCTGGGACTTGGAGGGGGCACATTTATATGGCGATGTGCTCGGCCGCGAGCTGCGGGCGCAAGGCTATAGCCAGTCGATCGGCGGCGGGGTCAATCTGGCACGCGAGCCGCGCAACGGCCGGTTGTTCGAATACGCCGGCGAGGATCCGCTGCTGGCCGGCATGATGGTGGGCAATCTGATCCAAGGTGTGCAGGCAAACCACATCATGGGAGACATCAAGCACTTCGCGCTCAACGATCAGGAAACCGGCCGCACCGTCGTCGATGCGAGAATTTCGCACAAGGCTGCGCGCGAAAGCGATTTGTTGGCGTTCGAAATCGGCATTCGTATCGGCCAGCCCGCGTCCGTCATGTGCAGCTACAACAAAGTCTTGGGCGATTGGGCCTGTGAGAACGATTGGCTGCTGAACCAGGTACTCAAGAGCGCCTGGAAGTTTCCCGGCTTTGTGGTCTCGGATTGGGACGGCACTCACTCAACCGACAAGGCTGTGTCCGCAGGACTGGACGTGCAGATGCCGGGCGAGGAGTTTCTAGGCGCGGCGCTCAAAGAGTCCATCAACGCCGGTCGAATCCCGCTGGCTCGCCTCGACGACATGGTGCATCGCCTGCTGCGCTCGATGTTCAATGTGGGCGTGTTGGACTTTCCGTCCGTTCCGCGCAGCGTCGTGGATCCCTTCAAGGGGTTGGAGGATGCGCAACACCTCGCGGAGGAAAGCATCGTGCTGCTCAAAAACGCTGCGGTGCTGCCTTTTGACGCAGGCTCCATCCATTCGATCGCGGTGATTGGCGCTCACGCCGATGTGGGAATACTGTCCGGCGGCGGCTCGGCGCAGGTCGATGCGCCGGGCGGCAATGCCATCGACCCGCGTACTCCCACCCAGTGGGGCAAGCCGGTGTACTTTCCGTCCCCGCCGCTGCGCTACATTCGCGAGCATGCGCCAGCCGCCATGGTGCGGTTCAATTCGGGTACCGATCCGGTCGCCGCCGCGGCGCTGGCCAAAGAGTCAGACGTGGCCATCGTGTTTGCCGATCAATATATGAGCGAGGGCGGCGATGCGCCGACGCTGCTCTTGCCGGGTAAGCAAAACGAACTGATTGCTGCGGTGGCGGCGGCCAACAAACGCATCGTGGTGGTGCTGGTGACGGGCAACCCGGTCAGTATGCCGTGGATTGATCAGGTCGCGGGTGTCATGGAAGCCTGGTACCCCGGTGTCGGCGGGGGCCAAGCCATCGCCAATCTGCTGTTCGGCACGGTCACGCCCTCAGCGAAACTGCCCATCAGCTTCGCCAAGAGCGAACACGATCTGCCCCATCAAGAATTGTTCGATGGGGTGCCCCGCACGCCGCGAGACGAATCGGACTCGAAGTGGGTCGAAGATAAACGCAAGCGAGAGTCCTTTCCGGCGAACTACACGGAAGGAGCCCGCGTCGGCTACAAGTGGTTCGACTCGGAAGGCAAGCAGCCGCTGTTTCCCTTCGGCTTCGGACTGTCGTACACCACCTTCCGCTATTCCGACTTGCATGTCGATGCGGGCAAGAGAACGGCGACCTTCACAATCGCCAACACGGGCGCGCGCGGCGGGGTCGAGATCGCGCAAGTCTACGTCGCATTGCCGTCGAAGAGCGCGGAGCATTTCCGGCGTCTCGCCGGGTGGCAGCGCGTGACGTTGAAGGCCGGCGAGCAAAAGACCGTCACGGTAAGCATGGAGCCGCTGACTCTGGCCGTTTTCGATGAGAAGAAGGACGCGTGGAGTTGGATTCCGGGCCGTTACCGGGTGTCCGTCGGCGCCTCGTCGCGCGACCTGCCGCTACAGGCCGAGGCGAAGCTTTACTGAGGACGGGTTTAGCGTGGCCCAGCGGACGCCGCCAGAATAGGCGGCGTCCGACTGACTCAAGACTTTAGGGCCAGAAGTAACCCGGTCACTCGGGCGATCCGAAGCCACCAAAGAACGGCGCGTCGAAGTGCTCGTGGTGCGACGGCGACAATTGCTGCGCTTGGACGTTGCCTTTCAGCGGCAGGTCGCTGTCCTCGAAGGCGAACACGAAAATCCGGTTGGGATTGTCCGCAGGGGCAAGCACGTTCGCGGATGAGCCCGCATCCTTGGCGACGTAGCTGACGAAGTCGTTGTCGTTGGTCAGAAACAGGGTGTGCTGGGCATGACCATTCATCTCCACGTCCGGACCGAAGGCGATGCCCTCGAGCTTGGAGGGAATATTGACAATACCTGCGCCGCTCAGCACCGCGACGATGTCGAGGAACGGTTTGGCGGACTTGGTCACGGGATTGAAGCTGGCCGTGCGCAGATCCGCGATGTGGCTCACATCCGTCGCGCCGCTCACATCAATCTCGAACAGCGTCTTTTCCTTCGGGGGACTATTGTCGTCCGTCGCAGTCTCGAAGCCGGTGGCATCGCGTTCGTCCACCAGGAACTGGTGATCGTTTACGGCCAGGAGTTCGCTGATGGCTGACCCTTTGACCGTCGTCAGCGGATACGCATACTGATGCATGATCCTGCCGGAGCCGATGTCGATCGTGACTATGCGCGTGTACGGGATGCCGCTCGGTCCGTAATTGCCGCTGGTGCCGCCGTCCTGAATCAGCGGGCTCTGCAGGGCGACCACCAGAGTTCTACCGTCCGGCGTGATGGCCAGGCCTTCCGCGCCCTTGTTGGCAACGCGTCCGACCGTGTTGAGCGCTGTGCCGCCGGTGCCGGTCTCGGTAGTGGTCGTGGTGTTGGGATGAGCCACCGCGAAAGTCGGCGGCAGAGTAAAGAAGCGCATGCGCTGCCCCGTGGCACGATCGAATTGGTAGACATAGGGGCCGTACTCATCGGAGATGAACACGGATCTACCGTCGTTCGACACCCGGATGCCCTCGGTATCGAAACGCGCGTTGAACGGCCAGGTGGATGACTGTCGCGGATCGAAGCCGTCCGAGCGGCCGGTGAAGTAGAAGCTGTGGTTCTTGAAATTCAGCGGCGGCACACCGGAGCGGGTGGGGCTGCCCGAGATTTCGCGGCCGGCGGCGGTGCCGCCCGCACCATACGTCAGCGGCGTCTGGCTGGACAGCAGCGTCGTTGCCTTGAGATCCGGTGTCAAGACGAACGGCAGGCCGATGACATCGGCCGGGCCGACACTGGGATTGGCTGGATTGAATTCGGTGTTCTGCAGCAGCCGCAACGTAAACGTCTCGAAACGGTTGATGTAGGACACCGTGTTGTCGATGGGGTCCCCACCATATCCGGCTAGGGCGTTCGGGCCGCGATCCGGCAGCAGCAGGAAAGTATCGCCGCCGGCGTAAGCGATGGCCGAACCAATGCCTCCCAGGCGGTTGCCGGGAACACCATTCTCGAGTAGTCCGGACGTCGCGTCGGACAGATCCTGGTAGGTGCCGCTGATACTGCTGCTGGCGATCAGCTGGATTTCGGCGTGTGCACTGAGTGCAGGTGCGATGGCCAACGCCACGGCCAGCAACCTGCGGTTGAAGAGCGAACTGATCATTTTGATGCCCCTGATTTTTTGTGTTGGATGCGGTCCACCCGCATCACATGGAAGCCGATGGAGCAGGCCCGCTAGAAGAAGCGCCGGCTAGACTAGAGTGTGTGTGTGACCGTCATGTGACCGCGGTGCAATGTTCGGTCGAATGATGGATGGCAACAGTCCCAGTTGAACGGCACCGGGAAGCACGCTGCTATTTGCGGATCACACCCGTGGGCACACGCGCCGATGGTGCAGTATGGAAATTTTCGGCAATCCCGCCAAGCAAGCGGCTCATCGGAGTCGCATCAAAGCGCAACATTAATTCACGTGACGGGGTTGCGTCGCACGTGCTCCGTCGGGCTTAAGTGTGCGAGCGCTTCGCCGAGAATATTCGCGGCTTGCCAGACATCGGCGTAATGCAAATACAGCGGCGTGAAGGCGAAGCGCACGATGTCGGGTGCGCGAAAATCGCCGATCACGCCGCGCGCGATGAGGGCTTGCATCAGTTCGTAACCCTGCACGTGTCTCAGGGCGACATGGCTGCCGCGTCGCCAGGATTCGCGCGGAGAGGCCAGGGATAGACCATCGCCAGTGAAAGCTTCGATGCGCGCGATGAATAGCTCCGACAGCGCTTCTGACTTGCGGCGTACTTCGCGCACGTCAATGTCATCCCACAGGTCGAGCGCGCCGTCCAGGGCGGCAAACGAAATCATCGACGGCGTGCCGCCGCGAAATCGCGCCATGCCGAGTGCCGGCTCGTAGTCGTCCGTGAATTCGAACGGCGCTTCGTGTCCCATCCAGGCGGCGAGGCCCGGACGGTGCGAATTCTGCAGATCGCGCCGCACGTAGAGAAACGCCGGGGAGCCGGGCCCGCC
>JAXDQN010000240.1:0-24136 GCA_034667865.1 Gammaproteobacteria bacterium | reverse complement strand
GGACAATCCGCGCTACCCGGGCGTGCTGGCTGATCTGCCGCCGGATGAGTTCCTACGATTGGGAGAGAAGTACCTCGCGGACACTCGAGTGTACCGAACCGATCGGCCTTACTTTATCGATAAAATGCCAAACAACTTCCGGCACATCGGCTTGATTCATCTGATCTTGCCGAATGCCAAGATCATCGATGCGCGGCGCGAGCCGATGGCTTGCTGCTTCAGCAACCTGAAGCAATTGTTCGCCAATGGCCAGGAATTCACCTATAGCTTCGATGACATTGCCCGCTATTACCGCACCTATCTGCAGCTCATTGAACATTGGGATCGAGTACTTCCCGGAAAAATCCTGCGCGTGGAGCACGAGAGCGTGGTTGATGACCTGGAAGGTAGCGTGCGGCGGATTCTCGATTTTTGCGGTCTCCAATTCGAGCCGGCATGCATCGATTTTCACAAGACCGCACGAAGTATTCGCACGGCGAGTTCTGAGCAGGTCCGCCAGCCCATCTATCGCGAAGGCTTGGATCAGTGGAAGAACTACCAGCCTTGGCTCGCGCCGCTAAAGGACGCCTTGGGAGATGCGCTAACGCGCTATCGCGACTAGCTGATCGCGGGGGCGACTGTCTCGGTCGGCGCATTCGCGGCGCCATGCCGCTTGGCGTAGAAGAACAGGGCGGACAAGGCCACGAGCAGCGTGCCGAGAACACTGGTGGCGTAGGCCGCTGCGGTAAACACCTGCAGCCAATTCAGCTGCACCAGCCCGAAATTGCGCCACACCAACAACGCGCAACTGCCCAGATATCCCGAAGCGTCGGCGATGTAAATCAAGAAACCGGCTGTGCCCACGGTGCCGCTGACGGCGATCAAGCGGTCGAACAGCATCGCATTGAAGGGTACATAGGCCATGTACAAACCCGCGCCGCTCAATATCATCCACGCCAAGGGCGACAGTAACCCCGCATGAAAGGCCAGAGTGGACAGGCCAAGCAGCAACAACCCGGCGATGATCACCGCGTGAATCACCAGCAGCGCCCGCACGTTGTCGCGCACCACGATGATGACGCCGAGCACGGTCAGCGCCAATACGGCGACCGGCAGCTCGCTGGCTGTGTAGACCGTGGCTTCGCGGCCGAACCCCAAGGCAGTCCACAATTCAGCGGCGAAGTTATCGCGGAAGTCTCGAATGGCGGTGGTCATGACGTAGGAGATGACGAGCAGTGCGAGGCCGGTTCCGAAGCGGCTCAAGAAGCTGGCGCGTGCCGCAGCGTCCATCGGCGCCCGTCTGACTCGGGCGGTTTCATCGGCCGCACTCGGCGGAGGTAGTATCGATAAGCCCCAAACGGAAACCGCCAGCAGCGGAAAGAAGATCAAGCCGGCCGCCGCCGGCATCCAGAACGGGCTCACATGCCACACGTCCATGAGTAGTTTGCCCACCGACTTGACCGCGCCTGAGGAGACGATGAAGCTGGCGCAGAGGATGGCGCCAAGCACCTCTGAAGTGCGCCGGCCCTCCATGAAGCCGAACACCAGGCCCCAAATCATTCCCAGGGGTAATCCGTTCAAAAACATGGCAAACACATTCCAGGGCGCCGGCACCACCGCAAACAGCAGCAGCGCCAGCCAGGACAAGAAGATGAGTTTGATGATGGCGCCGGCGCGCCTCGCGGGCTGGAATTCTGCGATCAATTTGACGCCCATCAATTTGGAGAGGGCGTAGCCGGCGACCTGCGCCAGCACCAGGGCAATCTTGTAATCGAGCAAAAAGTGCCAGCCCGGTACGGCGCCGAATATGGCCACCGAGAATGGCTTGCGGAAAGCGTACATCGAAAAATATGCGGCAAATCCGGCGAGACCGGCGAACGCGGTGAACAGCACCGGATTGGCGCGTTCGAGTGATAGCGTCAACTTATTCATTCCGACGTAGCCTACCGTAAACCGCGTGCGCAAATGGTTTTGGTTCGTTTGGCGGCTGTGCCATCATGCAGTCATATTTCATTTACTGAGAAAATCATAGTTGCTCAATCGGCCTTAAGCGGCGTCTTCGATGTGGCGGTGGTTGGCGCCGGGATCGTCGGCCTCGCCTGTGCGCGAGCGGCGGCTCTGCGTGGCCTGCGTGTGATCGTGATCGACCGTGACGCTCAGGCCAACGGCGCCTCGGTGCGCAATTTCGGCTTCGTCACGGTCACCGGCCAGGAGCGTGGACTGCCGTGGGACCGGGCGCGCCGTGCCTGCGCCATTTGGCAGCAAGTGGCCGAGCAGGCGCGGATTCCCATCTTGCAGCGGGGCATGTGGATGACGACGCGCCGCGCCGAGGGCGTGGCGGTGCTCGAGGCGTTCTTGCGGACGGAAATGGCCGAGGGCTGCGAACTGCTGGATCGGGCCACGGCGCTGACGCGCGGCGCGGGCTTCGTCAGCGGCGAAATTAAGGCCATGCTCACCAGTTCCATCGACATGCGCGTCGAGTCACGCGAGGCCATCCCAAAGATTGCGGCGTGGTTGGGCGAACAACTCGGCGTGGTGTTCATGCGGCAAACGGCCGTGCTCAGTGTCGAGCCGCCGCGGATTGTCACTACGCGCGGGGTGGTGCAGGCAGGATCGGTGGTGGTATGTCCGGGCGACGATCTGGTCGGACTGTATGCCGACCGCATCGCTCACTACGGTGTCACCCGTTGCAAATTGCAAATGCTGCGCTTGGCCGACCCCGGCAGACGTCTGCCCAGCGCCTTGATGTCCGATCTGGGACTGGTGCGCTATGCGGGTTACGCGGCGCTGCCGGAGGCTGCCGCTTTGCGCGCGCGGCTCGAGCGAGAACAGCCGCAACACCTGGCAAATGGCATCCATCTGATCATCGTGCAAAGCGCCGACGGCACCCTGGTGGTGGGAGACAGCCATCATTACGCGGCGACTCCGGATTTTTTCTCCGATGCCGGGATCGACCAGTTGATACTGGATGAGTTCGCGGCGGCCACCGGATGGCCGCCACCCGCCGTTATCGAGCGCTGGACGGGCACTTATTCGGCGGCAGCGAATCGGACCATGTTCATGGACGCGCCGGCGTCGCGGGTGCGATTGGCCATGGTGACGGGCGGTTCCGGGGCATCGACGGGTTTCGCCATCGGTGAGGATGTGATCAACGACCTATTCGCGGGGAGTGACCTCTGATGCCGGAACGCGCGCGCTTTGACATGGTGGTGCTGGACTGGGCCGGCACCGTGGTGGACTTTGGATGTCAGGCGCCGGCCATTGCATTGCGCGAGGCATTTGCCAGGCGTGGAGTGGCGGTCAGCGACACGCAGGTCAGGCGCGACATGGGCCGGGCCAAGGAAGATCACGTCCGCGCGATGCTGGCGGACCCCGATGTGGCGCAGGCCTGGAAGCAAACCAATGGCAGCGACGCGGCCGATGCAGACGTGGCGGCTCTTATGGCGGATCTGGGGCCGCTGATGCGTGATCAGGCGGCACGAGCGGCGCAGTTGATCGACGGCGCTAAATCCACCATCGATGCGCTGCGCGAGCGGCGCGTGAAAATCGCATCATCCACAGGCTACACCCGCGACATGATGCAACCGGTACTGCGCGAGGCCGCGCGCCAGGGCTATGTGCCGGATCACTTGGTGTGTTCGGGCGAAACGCCGACGGGACGGCCGACGCCGCTGATGATTTACAAGGCGTGCGCCGAACTCGGCGTCTGGCCTTTGTCTCGCGTGGTGAAAGTAGACGACACCGAATCGGGAGTCGCCGAGGGCCGCAACGCGGGGTGTTTCACGGTCGGATTGGCGGCGTCCGGCAACTGCGTGGGTCTTACTCAAGAGGCGCTGGCGGCGTTACCCGCGGCGGAACGAACGCGACGCCTCGATGCGGCGAAGCGGTCTTTATTGGCGGCCGGCGCGGACGTGGTCATCGACAGCGTCGCCGATCTGATTTCTGTCATCGATCGCTGAGAGCATTGCTGACCTGTACTATCGGACTTTAAACGAGACGGATACGTCTCCATAGGATTTCAATTGGCAAAAGTACCTGCAGGTGTCGGACCGCAATCTCCTCAAGTCGTCGTGCTCGTCGGAGCCACCGGTGATCTGGCGAAACGCAAACTGTTGCCAGGTCTGTTCCATCTGGTGAGCGCCGGGTTCATTCCCGGCTGCCGCATCATCGGCGTGTCGCTCGAAAATCTGGACACCGAGAGCTTTCGCAAGGTCGCGCACGACGCACTCACCGAATTCTCCTCGCGTAAAGTCGAGGAAGCAGATTGGAATGCGTTCGCCGCCAATCTGCAGTATTTGCCGCTGTCCAGCGGCGCCGCTGCGCTGAAGGCGGCCGTCCAGGAAGCGGAAGCCGCATTCAGCGGCCAAAGCAGCCGCTTGCACTACTTGAGTGTGCCGCCCAATGCCGCACTGTCCGCAGTGCGCATGCTCGGTGAAGCCGGATTGGTCGAGCGCTCGCGCATCATCATGGAGAAGCCTTTCGGCACCAACCTCGAGACCGCCGTCGCATTGAATGAGCGCTTGCACGAGGTTTTCGACGAAGATCGGATTTTCCGTATCGATCACTTTCTCGGCAAGGAAGCGGCGCAGAACATTCTGGCATTTCGCTTCGCCAACGGGTTATTCGAACCCATTTGGAATCGCAACTTCATCGACCATGTGCAGATCGATGTGCCGGAGACACTTGGTCTCGGTAGGCGCTCGGGGTTCTATGAGCAAACCGGCGCATATAAAGACATGGTGGTCACGCATCTGTTCCAAATCTTAGGGTTTATGGCCATGGAGTCGCCCACCTCCTTGGAGCCGAAACCCATCAGCGAAGAGAAGAACAAAGTGTTTCGCAGCATGCTGCCGCTCAAGCCCACCGACGTGGTGCGCGGCCAGTACACCGGATACCGCTTGGAGGAAGGGGTGTCGAAGGATTCCGACACGGAGACCTTCATTGCCCTGAAGTGCTACATCGATAATTGGCGCTGGGCCGGCGTGCCGTTTTACCTGCGCACCGGCAAGCGTCTCGCCGATGGTGAAAGGATCATTTCCATCGCCTTTCGTGAGCCGCCGAAGAGCATGTTTCCGGCCGATTCGGGCGTCAGCGCTCAGGGGCCGGATCACCTTACCTTTGATTTGGCGGATGCAGCGAAAATGTCGCTGTCCTTCTACGGCAAGCGGCCGGGGCCCGGCATGCGGCTGGATAAACTGAGCATGCAGTTTGCGATGCACGACACCTCGCACATCGGTGATGTGCTCGAAGCCTATGAACGCTTGATCCTCGACGCGATGCGGGGCGATCACACCTTGTTCACGACCGCCGAGGGCATCGAACGACTATGGGAAGTGTCCACGCCTTTGCTGGAGCGTCCGCCGCCGGTGCGCTTCTACGATCCGGGCTCGTGGGGTCCAAATGCCATCCATCAATTGATTGCGCCGCATGCCTGGCGTTTGCCGTTCGAGCGCGCGTGGCGCGATCCGAACGCATCAGGCGTGTAGTCTTAGCGCGCCGCGAGCGCGCGCGCGGCAGCTCGATATCCCCACCACGCGGCCTCTTCGAACAGGGATAGACCTGACAGATCCGAATGTGCGAAAAAAATCGGCCCGCTGGTGCTGCGCAATGCGATTCTTCCCGGATTGGCCAGGAACCCGGGTTCGGGCACAGCCATGGCATGGGCGCGAACCGTGACGGCGATTCTTTCCACGCACAGCGGCAGGCGCCAGCCGTACGCCAGCCGCAAATCCTTGCTGGCGGCATCGGTGAGATCGGCGACGCTGGCGCGATCCAGCCATTGACGCGCAGCGTTGGGCTCGAGATCGGACAGCGCATGATAGGCGGTGAATGCGGTGCGGGCAGGCCGGCTCATGCGAATGTCCTGGTGGGTCGACACCACGTAGCCCAGGCCCGGTTCCTTGTAGATGACGTTGTCCCACGCCAATGGCGTTCCGCCTTTCTCCTCCGGAAACGCGCGCATGATGAAATTGGATACCAGCCAGGGCGCATATGCCGGCACGTCGCGTGCGCTCACGAAGCCATAGCCTGAAAGACCGGGGAAAACATGCTGCAATACGAACAGCGGCATCGCCGCGATCGCCTGTCTGGCTCTGACGCGCACCGCACGCCAGTCGTTGCCGTGGGGTACCAGTAGCATCGCTTCGACCGCGCCGTCGACCACCTCGAGCCGCGCGACGCTGGCCGTACTCCACGCTCGCTGCACCGAGGCCGCCGCTTCCAAGCGTGCGGCGAGCGCACCCAGACCTTGGGGCCAGGTGAGAACGGCGCCGCGTTCGGCATTGGCCGCTTGTCCGTCGCGGCTGCAGAAATAGTGCAAACCGGCCCAGGCTGATATCTCATCGTAGTGGCGGCCATAGTCGTCGCGGCAGCAGTAATTCAGGTACCAGCGCAGGGTCGGCGCATTCAGCTCCGCCGCGTTCAACCAAGCATTGAACGAGAGTTGATCGAGCCGGCGGAAGTCCTCATCGTTGGAGGACAGCTCCAGCGGCACGGCGAAGGCGCGCCGGCCATCGCTGCCCCGGGCGTTGGTGTACCACTCGACGATGCCGAAGAATTTCTCATGATCGGCACGCTCGGACGCGCTGACATCTTCGACGGGCAGGTAGCCATCCTGCCAAGCACCGCGGTACAACACCCGCTCGGCCGGCGCATGCACCAGGTAACGCTCATCGAAGCTCGGGCGGACCGCGTAGGGATCGCCATGGAGTAAGCCGAATTCCGCCAACATCTCGCGCACGTGAAGCGATTCCATGGAAGGCAGGGGCAGATAGTGCGCGCCGGTGGGAAACACCAAATCGCCATCCTGGCCGGCGGCTGCATTGCCATGCCATTCCGGGCCGCCCACCAGCAGCAGATCCTTCACGCCATGTTTCTTCAACTGCCACGCGGCGGTGAGTCCCGCAATGCCGGATCCGGCGATCAGCACATCGGTTTCCACGGTCTCGGCCGGTTGCGACAGCGAGCGCAGATCGCGCAGACGGTGACCCTGCTCGCGCCCCGGATAATTGACGCTGGACTGCATGCGCTGCTGTTCGAGGAATACGGCGGTGCCGCCGCCCGCCAGAGCCGCGGCGGCCAGAACGAATTCCCTACGCCGCATCAGCGAATCACTCGATGCCAGTCCTCGTCGAAGTAGCGCACCAGCGCTTGACTGTTGAGATGGTTCGCTTCGACAGCGATACGCTGCATGTCGGGAGGAAAACTGAACATTTCACGCGTGACCTCGGCATTCAGATAGCGCATGGGCAGGCGGTAATCGGTGGGCGGCGAGAATTCGGTCTCGGCGCCCGCAAGAATGAAGCCCCATTCGCCAAACGATGGCACGTAGGTGTGATACGGAAAAGTTTTGAAGCCGCTCTCGCGCAACGTGGCTTCAATCGACCAATAGGCATGCGGCGCGAAGTAGGGCGAGGTCGCCTGCACCACCACCAGTCCATGGGCAGCGACATGTTTCTTCAAAAGTGCATAGAACGGCACCGAATACAGTTTCCCCAAGGCGAAATTCGATGGATCGGGAAAGTCGACGAAGGCGACATCGAAGCTTTCCTCCCCCGATTCGATCCAGAGCGCCGCATCGGCGTTTATCAAGTGCACCCGCGCATCGTGAAAGGAGTTGTGATTGAGAGCGGTCAGCGGCTCGGAAGATGAAAACAAACGCGTCATCTCCGGGTCGAGATCAACCAGGGTCACCTTTTGAATCGACGGGTAGCGCAAGACTTCGCGCAGCGCCAGGCCGTCACCGCCGCCCAGGATCAGAACGGAACGCGCCCAGGGCAGCGATTGCAGGGCCGGATGCACCAAGGCTTCGTGATAGCGATGCTCGTCGCGCGAAGAGAATTGCAAATTGCCATTGATGTAAAGGCGCAGATCATCCTTCCAGCGCGTAATGACCAGACGCTGATAGGGCGTGGTGATGGCGTGCACGATTTCATCGCCATACATGCCGCGTTCGCTCCAATACACCAGCCGTTCCGCGCCGACGAAGCCGGCGCCGAGCACCACGAACACAATCGCGGCGCGCAGCACCCGCCGCCGCGGATGGTCGATCGCATCGCCGAAGCCATGGATCGTCCAGAGCGCCACGGCAACGTTTACCATGCCGAACAGGAAGGCGGTACGCGTGAGCCCCAGATGCGGCGCCAGCACCATGGGAAAAAGCAGCGCCACCGCAAGTGCGCCGAGGTAGTCGAAAGTCAGCACCCGGCTGACAAGATCCGCAAACTGGGCTTGGCGGGCATGTAATGCGCGCATCACCAACGGAATCTCCATACCGATCAACGCGCCGATCAGGAACACCAGCACGTACAGCAGGGCACGAAACGGCGCCGCCAACCAGGCGAAAGCCAGGAACAGCAGCGCAGCCGACACCCCGCCGATCAGGCCTATGGCCAGCTCGACATCCACGAATCGCGCCAATACCTGCTCGTCTCGAACATAACGCGACAGATGGGCGCCCACGCCCATGGCAAACAGGTAGCATCCGATCACGGTCGAGAACTGCAGCACTGAATCGCCGAGCAGGTAGCTCGACAAGGCCCCGGCGATCAATTCGTAGGCCAGTCCGCAGGAGGCGACAAAGAAGATGGAAATTACTAGAATGCGGTCGAACATTGCATCAGGGAGGGCACTGTGAACATTGTCATCAATTATGCCTTGCACCTCGTCACCGCGGGCCTGTTGCTGTTCGTTTTTTTTCTGGTCTACACCTGGGTGGTGCCCTTCGATGAACTGAAGCTCATCCGCCAGGGCAATGTCGCCGCAGCGCTAACCTTGGGGGGCGCCTTGGTGGGTTTCTCCATGACGGTGGCCTCAGGATTGTTGCACACCGATAACCTGGCATCGTTTGCAGCCTGGTCCGCCGCGGCGGCCGCCGTACAGCTGCTGACGTACATTCTGGTCTCGCATCTATTGCACATGTCCAAACAGCAAATCGAAGGCAACAACGTGGCCTTCGGTGTGTTGCTGGCGTCAATTTCAATTTCGGTCGGCGCGCTGAGCGCGGGTGCTCTTTCTTAATTCATCGTCCTGACGGAGATTGCCATGAGCCTCGGATCTTTCATCAAGAAACAGTTCATCGATATTCTGCAATGGAACGAGGACACCGACGGGGTGTTGGCGTGGCGCTATCCGATGCAGGATTTCGAGATTCAATACGGCGGCAGTCTAACCGTGCGCGAGTCGCAGGTGGCCGTGTTCGTCAATGAAGGCAAAATCGCGGATGTATTTTCGCCCGGCATGTACAAACTGACAACCCAGACCTTGCCGGTGCTGACCTACCTCAAGAATTGGGACAAATTGTTCGAATCGCCGTTCAAATCGGATGTTTATTTCTTCAGCACCCGGCTGCAGACCGGGCGCAAGTGGGGCACGCCGCAGGCCATTAGCTTGCGCGACGCCGATTTCGGCATGGTCCGACTGCGCGCCTTTGGCATGTATTCCTACGCCGTGTCTGACGCGCGCAAATTCTTTACCGGCATCAGCGGCACGCGCGCGGTCTACACGCGCGATGATTTGGAAGAGCAGTTGCGCGGCATCGTGGTATCGACCATGGCCGCCTCGCTGGGTGCATCCACGAAGCCGTTTCTGGACATGGCTGCGAACCAGACTTTGATGGCCAACGAAGTCAAGGCGGCCATTCAGTCGGCGTTTGGCAACTATGGCCTGGCGCTGGATGTGTTCAACGTGACCAGCATCAATTTGCCGGAGGACCTGCAAGCGGCGCTCGATAAGAGAATTGCCATTGGCATGTCGGGCGACCTGAATAAATACACCCAGTATCAGGTGGCAAACGCCATACCGTTGGCCGCGCAAAATGAAGGCGGCATGGCCGGCGTTGGCGCCAGCCTTTCGGCCGGCCTCGTTTTGGGCCAGACCATGGCGCAGGGATTGGCCGGCGCGCAAAAGCCCGCTACACCTGCGGCCGCGGAAGCAACCCCAGGTGCAGCGGACCCGGAAGCGCGTTTGGGGCAACTAAAGAGCCTTCTAGACAAAGGCCTGATCTCCGCCGGCGATTTCGAAACGGCGAAAGCCGAAGTGCTGAAGAGACTGGTCGGCTAATAACCAGAGGAAGCGCGGGATGCAGCAAGTCAGCTGTCCCGGATGCGGGGCGCCGGTGCAGTTCAAATCGGCTGCCTCGGTGATGGTCGTGTGTCAGTTTTGCAAGACCACGCTGCTCAAGGACGCCGATTCAGTCAGCAATCTCGGCAAGATGTCGGAGGTGTTCGAGGACTATTCGCCGCTGCAGATCGGCACCTCGGGCCAGTTTGGCCCGCGCTCCTTTTCCCTGATCGGCCGGATCCAGCTGCAGTATGCGGATGGCTACTGGAATGAGTGGTACGTGCTGTTCGATGACGGCAGCAACGGCTGGCTGTCCGATGCATCCGGTCAGTACACCATGACGTTTGCCCAAGCGACGGACGCGGCATTACCGCTGTTCGAGAAACTCGTGCCCGGCCATGTCATGACGGTCTCGGGGCAGCTGTATGCGACCTCCGATGTCAGAACCGCCCAATGCACCGCGGGCCAAGGCGAATTGCCCTTCAAGGTGGGCCAGGGTTGGGTGGCAAAAGTCGCGGATTTCCGCACCGCTGATCGATTCTTAAGTCTGGATTATTCGGACCCGGCAGCGACGAAAGTATTCGTCGGCCAAGCCGTGCAGCTGATTGATC
Source organism: Gammaproteobacteria bacterium (assembly GCA_034667865.1). Taxonomy (GTDB): domain Bacteria; phylum Pseudomonadota; class Gammaproteobacteria; order Steroidobacterales; family Steroidobacteraceae; genus Bog-1198. The sequence goes on along the minus strand of JAXDQN010000240.1, from coordinate 13,487 downwards.
TGAAACCGCAGTTGTTGCGCGATGCGGACCAAATCAAAGACGCCGCGGGCCGCTTTCACGGAAAAGTAAGCGCACTGGCCTGCCCCTCGTGCGGCGCGCCGGTCAGTTGCGTCGCCGGCATTACCGTGCACATCGTGTGTCCGAGTTGTCATGCCGAGGTGGATACGTCCGGTGCCGTTGCGAAAGTGTTGGCGGCCGGCGCGGCCGTGGAAGCGGTGCGCTTCACCTTGGCGCTGGGATCCGAGGCGATGATCGGCGGCAATCACTACACCATCCTGGGCGCCATGCGGCGCTCGGAAAGCGACGACGGATCCAGCTGGAGCGAATATCTGTTGTATTCGCCGCGACAGAAATTCATCTGGCTGATCGAAACCGACGAGGGTTGGCAACGGGCGGAAGTACTAGACCGCTGGCCTGGGTGGGACGGCGCGGGTCATGCAAATCTCGATGGCATGCGCTTCAACCAAAGCGCGGCGTACGCGGCGCGCGTGATGTTTGCCGCCGGTTCTTTCAATTGGCGGGTCAGTGTCGGGGATGTTACCCAGGTGAATGAGTTCAGCGGCGGCTCCGTGCGGCTGGCGGCAGAATCGACCGCCGCAGAACTGACGTGGTCGCGCTCTGTGCCTGCGCCTCTGGATCAGGTGCGGGCCTGGTTCGGCGGACACGTGCATGCCGACGTGGCGCCACATCCGGCCTACCGCGAGACGGCCCGCAAGATTCTCATTGGTTTGGCCTTGGTTAACGCCATCCCGCTGCTGTTCGTGACCTCCAACGTACTGCCGTACGCGCTGCTCGCGGCCGCAGGCATCTACCTGCCGGCGTATTTTCTCGATCGGCTGGATGCCAAGGGCCAATGAGAAACAAATTCCTGGCTTATTCCATCATCGTGTCGTTGCTATGTTCGTTGGCAAGCTGGTCGGCGCTCGCGCGTCGAGCAGCGGGCGGGCAGGGCACGGGCAACTCCTGGCACTCGTGGTCGTCGGGTCCGGGGTACAGCGGCGGCGGGTGGGCCGGCGGCGGAGGCGGCGGCCATAAATGAGCGGATCGGTAGGCATGGTCGGCAGTCACATACTGGCCGACTTCTACGGAGTCTCGGCGCGGTTGCTGCGCAGTGGCGGCGAGTTGGAAGCGCTGTTGCGCGGTGCCGCCGAACTCGCCGGCGCCAAAGTCGTCGGCAGCCACTTCCACAGCTTTGGCAGCGCCCACGGAGTAACCGGGGTGGTGCTGCTGGCTGAATCGCATATTTCCATCCACACTTGGCCCGAATCCGATTTTGCGGCCGTGGATATATTCATGTGCGGGACTGCGAACCCCCAACGCGCCCTCGAGGCGTTGGTCGAGGCGCTGTCTCCCACGCAGCAGCATGTCGAAGTTGCCGCGCGAGGTCGCGGCGCGTCCTAAGTTTCGTTGTTCAGGAGAGAGAGCTTCATGCGTCGTCGATCATTTTTAGGTGCCTTGCCGCTGGCCGCCGCAGGCGCACTTCCTTTCCAGCGCGTTGGTGCGGATTCCGATGCGAGCACAGCCCTCGCGAAATTTCAGCCGCCGGACGCCGGACGCTTTGATCGTCCCGACGTCCATGCCGGCGACCGCCCGGCCGGTGCCAGCTTTGCGTCGAGATCCGCGGCTTATGGATGTTCGGGTGCCGCCGGCACCGCGCATCCCATCGCGACCTTGACGGCGATCGAAACCTTGAAGCGCGGCGGCTCGGCGGCGGATGCGGCGATCGCCGCCAATGCCTGCCTGGGTTTTCTCGAACCCACCAGTTCAGGGTTAGGCGGTGATTGCTTTGCCTTCGTTTGGGATCCGAAACTCGGCAAGGTGATCAGCCTGGCGGGATCCGGCCGCTCGCCGCGGGCTTTGACCCTGGAGACGCAGCGTGCGCGCGCCAAGAACGGCACGATCGCTCCGCTCGGCGCGGTTTCCGTCTCGACGCCGGGCGCTTGCGATGCCTGGTGGACCCTGCATCAGCGCTACGGAAAGTTGAAATGGGCCGAACTGTTCGCGCCGGCCATTCATTTGTGCGAAGAAGGCGTGCCGGTGCCGCAAATCATCGGCTACTACATCGATCGCAATCTGACGTTTTTCCGCCGGCCTGATTCCGGCGTCGAAGAAACCGAGAATGCCATGCACACCTATGCGCCGTCGGGCAAGGCGCCGCATGAGGGCGATGTATTTCGCAACCCGGATCTGGCGCGCACCTACAAAATGATTGCGCAAGGCGGACGTGATGCCTTCTACGCAGGGCCCATCGCGCACACGATCGATGCCTACTTCAAGCGCATCGGCGGGTGGCTGTCGTACGAGGATTTGCGCGACCAACATGCCGAGTGGGGTGATCCGCTGGTAACCAAGTACCGCGGTGTGGATGTATATGCGATGGCGGCCAACACCCAGGGATTGGCGACGCTGCAGATGCTCAACATTTTGGAAAACTTCGATTTGAAGGAGATGGGATTCCAGTCGGCCGCATCATTCCACGCCCAGGCGGAGGCGAAGCGTTTGGCCTACGAGGATCGAGCGCGCTACTACGCCGATCCGCACTTCGCCAAGGTTCCGGTCGAATGGTTGAACTCCAAGGAATACGCGGCGCAGCGCGCCAAGCTGATTCGCCCGGACAAAATTCTGACGCCGATCTACCCGGGTCAGGCGCCAAGTCACGGCGACACCACCTATTTCACGGTCGCCGACGCGAATGGCATGATGATTTCCATCATTCAGTCCAACTTCCGCGGCATGGGTTCAGGTTTGGTGGCCGACGGGCTGGGCTTCATGTTCCAAGATCGCGGCCAATTATTCTCCTTGGTCGACGGACATCCCAATATTTATCAGCCGGGCAAGCGGCCGTTTCAGACCATCATCCCGGGATTCGCCACCAAGAACGGTCAGCCGTGGATGTCGTTCGGCGTGATGGGTGGGGACATGCAGCCCCAGGGCCAGGCGCAAATCATCATCGATCGCGTCGACTACGGGCTCGATATCCAGGCGGCCGGCGACAGTCCGCGTTGGCATCACGAGGGATCATCGCAAAGCATGGGCGAGGATGCGCCGGGCTTTGGCCCCACGGGTGTGTTGCGTCTGGAGTCCGGCGTGCCCGAAGCCACGCGCAAAGCGCTGATTCGGCTCGGTTGGCCGATGGGTGCGTCGGACGGCGGATTTGGCCGTTACGAATGCATCGAACATCGCATGAACGGGTCGACGCGGGTGTATGCGGCGGCGAGCGAAATGCGCGCGGACGGTCTGGCGTTGGCGTACTGAATTTCCCGCAGGAAAGCCTGCAATGGGGCGATATCCGCGGCGCAGATATACGCCCCAGCATTTTCTTTACATCTAATTTATCCGCGAATCCCTATGCTGTAACTCAACGCAGCCACTCGATGTTTGTGGCCGCTATTGCAGAATGTGGGGTTAACTATGGCAGTTATCGACTACGTCAAATCCATCGCAGCGACCGACAGCGTGTCAAAGGAGCAAATATTTCGCTTTCTCGAAATGCAATTTGCGCGCGCCGACAGAAACCATGATGGCAACTCGGGTACGAAGAACTCCAGACCTTCATGCGCTCGATAACGCAACCGGATTCCACGCGATAAGTGTCTTTGGGCACGTGAGCCACCAAATCACCCGCCCCACCAATCGACGTTGATCATCACGCAAGTTTCCCAACTTATTTACGTGAGCCGTGCAGCGGCGTTGGAGGAGAGCGAGCAACTTCGCATGCTCCGGCAGGCTCGGTGCTGCAACACCAAGCGTCTTATCACCAGCATGCTGATTCGCATCGATGGGTTTTACATACAGCAGCTCGAAGGCGAGGCTGGAATGGTGGATGCCGTCTACCGGACAATTGCGCGCGACAAGCGCCATGCCGAAGTTACGGTACTCGTGGCTCGGCCGGCCCGGGAACGCGCTTTTTTGCCCTGGCAGCTAGGCTACTGCGAGGTCGTATGGTCAGAATCAGCGGGGCTGGTCATCCCCCGATTGACGGCAGAATCCGCAACTCACCTAAATAGCATCGATGTGGATGTCGCCGATCAATTGTTGCTGCACGCCAGGAATTCGTGTGGAACCGGCAAACTCATCGTTGAGCGGAAGCAACGAGCCGCATCTATGAGTACTCAAACGCTCGCCGGACGTGGCCGCAGGCAGATTTCGTCCGAGTCGCTCTTGCAGCAACATGCCCGCGAAATTGCAGCCTGACAAAACGCTCAACTCTGTCGCTCAACTCTGCAGCATCGCCTTGATCTTTCTGCGCCACTGACCGCGCGTCATCCGGAAGCTCGGTCTCGAAGTCTCGCGGAAGCGCCAGGCGATTTATCAATTTCACGCGAATCGGGACCGAAACAATGTGGCAGCTGGAACTCGGCGGATTGTTATACGCCAAGATATCGACGCTGCTCGCATATAACGGGAGTGCAACATTCAGGCCATCTTCGACAAGTGCATCCATCAGTCGAGTACGCGTCAATACGTTGACCAATTCCGCACGCACTCAAGTTACCTCGCCGCAATGGCGATCGGCTTGGGGAAGCGCCGCGCGCGCGGCGGTTTACTGAGGTCTGAGGTGATGCTGGTCTTGGCTGAATGAGTGTCCATGGCGTTCCTCGACTGTCCAACGGCAAGTTATCACCCGGGATGTCAAGACAACGTAAAATTCCGTCTTCGATGTATCGCGTTAAAACCTGCGGGCAAAAAAATGCCGCCGCTTCCTTCGAAGCGGCGGCAAGTATCATCGAGAGACTGTTACCACATATACGATCCGTAAATCGGATTGTTGGACACGTTGATGGGCTTCGCCGCATTGGTGATGTAGGTCTGCACGTCGGCCGGCAGCAGCAGGCGCTGGTTCATCAACTCGGTCGCAGCGACCGTGACCGCCGCGACATAGGCACCGTGCGAACCATAACGCTCATCCAGTGAAGGGCGCGGGTCCGTGCCGGTTGCCAGCGTGCGGTCGGCCGCATGCGCCGCGAACGGAATCAGCGAACCCGAAGACTCGCAGCCATCGGGGCCGCCGAGCGCGGTGGACCGTAGGTTCCAGCCCGCCGTGGTGGCGACAGGCACGGCTACGGGCGGCAGGCGAATGCCGGCCAGCTCGTTGCCATCTGAATCCACCTTGGAGACGAAGTTCAGGTAGGTCTTGCCGGTCGCGACCGGTTCCGCATTGGCGATGATGCCCTTGTCGAAGTCCGGACCCCAGTTGAACAGGTTGTGAATCGTGACCAAGCCGGTGTAGAGCACGCCGGGGATGGTGGGGAAACCCAGATCCGCCTGCGGTACTGTGCCGATGCCCAACGGCGTGTTGGCGGTGACTTGCGCGAATACGGCAGTGCCATCGTGGCGGCTCGGAACCATGCTGTCCGGCGGCGGGGTGCCGTCGAGCCACTGATCCAGGTCGACGAACAGCGCGCGCAACGCCGGGAACTGGTCGGTGGAATTCACGAACTGCTGACACACGCCCAGCGAATTCGCCGCACCCGGTGTGGCGTGCTGCGCGCTCGAGATCAAGTAGTTGCGCACGTTCGGCAGCTCGGGCAAATCATTGCCGGCACTGTCGGTGTGCAGAGTCGAGCCCGCCTTGACCCAATACTCATTGGCCGAGTTGATGTTCATCACTGTCGGACAGGTGTTGGTGGCTGAGCAGCGTGCAAATTTGCCGTCCGTCTTGCCCGACAGCGTGTCGGTGATGGTGGGATAGGCGAAGGGGAACACCGCTTCAGGATAGAAGTGTTGCTGACGATTGCGTTCCGTCATGCCGGACTGCTCGAAGCGATAGTTGAGCGCAACGCCGTCACCGGCGCCCACCCAGCTGAACATGCCATCGACTACCTGCTTGCCGTTCAAGTCCTGGTTGAAACCCAGCCAGATGAAGTCGTTCATGGTGCGCGAGGGCTGCGAGAGTGTGTAAGTCACCATGCGAGTCACATCGCCGGCCAACGGGTTGGCCGTGCCGCTGGTGACGTCGGTCTTCGCATAGCGCAGGAAGGACATCAGGTCGCGAACCGCCGCGAAGCCGATGCCGGCCACCCAGGGATTCTGCGCGGTGTACACCAACTCATAGATCGAGCCGGCCGTGAACTTCGTGCCCGAGGGCAGCAGCGCAATGGTGGTCGCGCTGGTCCAGACCCAGGCAGTCGGATCGATGGTGGTGGGTGCGTCGGTCAAGTGAGCCTTCACCGTCAGCGTGGCCTTGGTGGTGTCCATGGTGCTGGTGGAGTAGGTGGTGCTCATCGAGGTCGTCGTGGCCGAGTCGGACTCCAGGTACTCATACACCGGGCCGGTGATGGGGCTGCCGTCGGCATTCACCGCCACCGGTGTCGTGACTCCCATGGAGCTGTTGGCGCGGGACACCGTGGACTCCCATCCCGTCCAGACCATGGTGTAGCCCATGTTCTCCAGGAATGCGGTACCGGCGTCAGCTGCGGTCTTCGGATCGTTTCCGCCGCCCGACAAGTTCAGTGGTCCGAACTGTTTGCTGCCGCGATTCACCAGCTCGAAGAACACCTTGTGGTTGCCCTTGGTCAGATCGGATGGCTTGAGGATGTAGAAGTCGACGTTGTAATCGACCAGGCCGTTGGCATCGGTCGGCGCGAGCGCGATGTCGGTGATGTCGGCGTTCTTCGGATCCTTCGGATCCAATTTGCCGGCCGCGGTGCCGCGGATTTTGTCGTACGTGCCCACGGGTCCGAATGTCTTGCCTTCAAAAGTCGGCATCTCACTCGGCAAGGGCGCGGTGGTTGAGCTGATGGTGAAAGTGACGATGCCGGTCGGTGGTGGCGGCGGCGGCGCGGCCGGAGGAGGCGTCGTTGGGGGAGGCGTGGTCGCTCCACCGTTGGAGCTGCCACACCCTGTGGTTGCGGCAACCAGCCCAATGAGTACAAGCGCGCCAGCGCGCTTGTACAGCGTATAAGCATAGGTAGTCATAGAATCCTCAATATTGTTTATGCGTTTTAACGGTAAACGTGCTTTGCCGTTCACTTCATAGTTGCCACGCTTTTTGCTCGCGCCGCATTTCTGGACCGATGAACCGCATATGGAACATCGGTCTCGCATCAAATTGACTCTGTCAACGTGCGTAATGCAAAAGACTACGCGCTCAAGCGCAACGACCCCGAGGCAGATGCTACTCCGGCGTTTCGCAAGACAGATATATTGGATTGCAAAGAAAAGTTAAGACCGCAAGAGAAGCACAGCCGATCCAGATCGGATCGGCTGTGAGAATTCCGAACGCTTGGTGCTTTACTTAATGACGGATTGATAGGTGAGGGCGTGAGATAAACCGCGCACATCGGGAATCACTCCCGTTGCGGCCGCACCGGTGCCGGCCACCTGTTGGATCATGCCGATGACGATGAGGTCGTTAACCGGATCGATCCAAAACCAAGTGCCGGCGGCGCCGCCCCACCAGAAAGTATCCTTGCCGTAGTAACCGCCGGCCGCCACCGGATTGGTGTAGATCGCGAAATCCAAACCGAACCCCGCCTCCAGTCCGAAGACGTTCAGACCGGGAGCGATCATGTTGGTGTGCATGAGTTCGACAGTCTTTGGCGACAACAAGCGCACGCCGTCCAACTCGCCGCCATTCAACAGCATCTGGCAGAAGCGCATGTAGTCGGTCGCGGTGGAAACCAATCCGCCGCCGCCCGAGGCGAAGGCCGGTTTTGCGGAGAAATCATGATTCAACCCATCCTTGGCGCCGACCACCACGAATTTACCGTCCTTGTCGTAGCTATAGAATTCAGCCAACCGTCCGAGCTTTTCCTTCGGTACATAAAAGCCGGTATCGCTCATACCCAAGGGCTTGAAGATGCGCTTCTCGAGGAATTCCTCGAAGGGCATGCCGGAAAGCTTCTGCACGATGTAACCCTGAATATCGACCGAGATGCTGTAGTGCCATTCGGTCCCGGGTTGGGTGTTCAGCGGCACCTTGGCGACGCGCTTGATGAATTCATCCAGCGTAATGTTGACGTCGAGGACATTGGCTTCGCGCTGCGCCTTGTCGGCCGGCGTGTTGCTGAAGATGCCGTAGGTAAATCCGCCGGTATGCGACATCAGCTCGCGCATGGTGACCGGATGAACCTGATCCTTCATGACCATGTTGTTGGCGGCGTCAGTGCCATAGACCTTTAGGCCCGCGAACTCCGGAATGTATTTGGACACCGGATCATTCAGCTGCCACTTGCCTTCCTCGAACAACATCATCATCGCCACGCCGGTGATGGGTTTGGTCATCGAATAAATGCGAAAGATGCTGTCCTTCTGCATGGGAGCATTCGCTGCAATATCGCGTTTGCCGTTGGCGTCGAATTCCACCACCTTGCCGTGGCGCGACACCATCGTGACCGTACCCGCCAAGCGGCCCTGATCCACTAGCGCTTTCATCGCGTCGTTGAGTTTGGCCAGGCGTTCGGCAGACATGCCTTCGCTATTGGCACTGGCCGTCGGCAAGTCATGACTCGCGGCCCAGCTGGTCGAGGATCCCAGAACTGCAGCCAAGAAAAATGCAGGCAGTCGCAATAGACGCATTCGGAAACTCCCAGTGAGATTATGGTTTGTGATCGGAGCGGCAGTGTAAGCCCGGATGCGCCGGACGGAAATAAATTTAGATAGTTCCGCTGTGCAGGATTAGGCGGCCGCGGAGCCGCTGCGCGCCAGCATCCAGTCACTCATGAGTTCGAATAACACTGCGCGCGCAGCCGCATCCTCATTGTGAACTTCGTGCAACAGTCCCGGGTAGCTCACCAAGGTCTTATCCGCGGAGCCGAGTTGCGCCACCACTGCCGCGGAGCCGCTCGGCGGGCAAACGCCATCCGCCTCGCCATGCACGGCCAGCCACGGTTGCGCGATCTTGGGCAGGCTGCGCGCGCAAGTTTCGCAGCCGGTGGCGAAGCCCAACAGCAGCCGCAGGCTGGCGCTGCGCGCTATCAGCGGATCGGCCATGTGCGCGCGCTGCGTCTCGAGCACCTGCGTGAGCTTGGCGCCATCGATACCTAGGCGGACGCGAAATCGCGGCGCCAATTTGGCTGCGAATTTGATGGCTGTCCCGGTCGCTCCGTCGAGGTTGGGTAGCGCATGCAGCGCATGTCCGGTGGTGATGATGCCGCGCGCCCAGCGCAACCGGTCGATGGCTGCCAACGTGACAATCACTGAGCCCATGCTGTGTCCCCAGACGAACAGCGGCAGCCTGGGAAATCGTTGCCGCAATGTCTGGCCCACGGTTTCCAGATCGGCCGCGAAGTGATCGAAGTCCTCGATATCGGTGCGCCTGCCGGGGTGGCGTCCATGCCCGCGCTGATCGTAGGCGAAGCAGGCGATGCCGTGGCGCGCCAGCGCTTGCGGGACGTGGCGATAGCGACCGGCGTGTTCCGCAATTCCATGCACGATCATCAAGCCGGCTGCGGCCGCTTCAGGCACCTGTTCATGCCAGCCATGGGTGCCCTTCATGCCTGTCTCGTCAGCAGCCAGATTCCCGCCAGTACCAGCGCGGTTCCGGCCGCCACCCACGGTGTGAAGGGTTCCCCGAGCACAAGGACAGCCATCAGGATGGTGGACAACGGCCCGATGGTTCCGGCCTGTGCCGTCAGAGTGGCGCCGATGCGCTCGATCGCCATCATCACCATCAGCACGGGGGCGAAGGTGCAGGCGGTGGCATTCAGGACCGAGAGCCATACAACCGGTGCCGCGACCGCCCGGGCCGAAACAGGACGCAGTAGAAAAAATTGGGCGATGCAGATGATGCAGGCGACCGAGGTCGCCAGCCCGGTAAGCCGCAGCGCGCCCAGGCGTCGCACTTCCTCGCCGCTGTAAACCAAGTACACGGCATAGCTGACCGCGCTGCTAAAAACCAACGTTGCGCCCAGCGGCACATTGTTCCCGGTCAAAGACACTTCCCGACCGAATACGCACAGTACGCCGCAATAACTCACCGCCAATGCCGCAATTTGCGCACGCGTGACGCGCTTGCGAAAAAAAGTCACCCCGAGCAGCAACACAATGGTGGGATTGAGATACAGGATGAGGCGCTCCAAGCTGGCGCTCACATAGGCCAGCCCGGCGAAATCCAGGAAGCTCGCCAGGTAGTAGCCGCAGAAACCCAACCCTAAGATGGTGCGCCAGTCGCGCCCAGTGAGCGCAGCCTTGCCCCGGCCTGCATGCCATGCCAGCAATAGGAACAAGGGCAGGGCAAACAACATCCGATACATGATGAGGGTGACGGCATCCACCCCGTAGCGATAGGCCAGCTTGACGATGATGGCTTTGCCGGAAAATGCCACCGCGCCCAGACTGGCCAACAACAGTCCGCCCTTGCGGGTTTCCCAAAAGAGAGGATCGGCGGTCGCTGGCACGCTCATGGCGCCAATTCTACGGCTTTACGCTTCGCGCAGACGGAACAACTTGCTGTGAGTGCGATCGATATCGGTCTCGCCGTGCGGCTGCAGACGCTGATCGCGCCGCGCGAAACGCTCGATGTCGATGGCCGGAACGGCGGCGCTGCGATAGAAGCCTTGATATTGATCGCAGCCCATGCGGCGCAGAATTCCAAGCTGCTGTTCGGACTCCACGCCTTCCGCAATGACTTTCAGGCGCAGTCCGTGCGCCAAGGAGATGATGGCGCGCACGATCGACGCATCGCCGGCGTTTGAGGCCACATCACTGATGAAGCTGCGGTCGATCTTGAGTTTGTCGATTGGAAAGCGCTGCAAATAACTCATGCTGGAATAACCGGTGCCAAAATCATCGACGGCGACGACCACGCCGAGCTGGCTCAATTCGTTCAGCAAGGTGACGGAGCTTTCAGCGTTGCTCATCAACGTCGCCTCGGTCAACTCGATCTCGAGAAAAGTCGCTTCCAAGGAGAATTCCTTCAGTGCGGCGCTGAGTTTCTTGACGAAGTTGGCCTGGCGGAATTGCAGCGGCGATACATTGACCGCAACCCGCAAGAACGGCATTCCTTGCCGCTGCCATTCACATGCTTGCCGGCACGCCTCGCGAATCACCCAGTCGCCGATTTCCAGAATCAGGCCGCTCTCTTCGGCGATCGGAATGAATTCTCCCGGCAGCACGGCGCCGCGCGTCGGATGATTCCAACGGATCAGCGCCTCGACGCTGCGCATTTCGCCGGTGGCGATGTCGATCTTCGGCTGGTAGTGCAATACCAGCTGACCCTGTGCCAGTGCGCCGCGCAGCTCCGCTTCGATCTCCAAGCGTTCGCGCGAGAAGCCCATGACGCTGGAATCGAAGAATCGGAAGGTATTGCGCCCAGTGCGCTTGGCGTAATACATCGCCTCGTCGGCGCGCGCCAAGAGTTCTTCGGCGAGCGTGCCATCCTTTGGATAACGCGCAATGCCAATGCTCGGATTGACATGCAATTCCAGTCCGGTGAGATGATAGGGCTGGGCCAGCGCCAGCATCCAGCGCGCGATCAAAGCTTCGATTTCTTCTGCGGAGCGCATGTCGCGCAGCAGCAGCAGGAATTCATCGCCACCGGCGCGCGCCACCGTGTCCGAGGCACGGGTGATGGACAGCAGCCGGTCGGACACGTGCTTGAGCAGCGCATCGCCTGCGCCATGGCCCAGCGAATCGTTGATGATTTTGAAACGATCCAGATCGAAGACGCATACTGCGAATGGCTGCGGCTGAGCGACGGCGCGCTGCAGTTGCTCGACGAACAACACCCGGTTGGCGATGCCGGTGAGGGCGTCGTGCGTGGCCTGCCGTTTCAATTCCAGATTCACTTGCGCCAGCGATTTGTCGCGCTCTTCCAGCATGCGCACCGACTCGCGCAACTGCCGGCGGCGATCCTGCAGCCGCATGCGCAGGCTACGAGCCAAGCTGCCCAGCAATATGCATCGCCCGAGAGTGGCAACGAAGCACAACAGCACCAGTGTGCGAGCCAACGTGGAGTCTTGCGGAATGACGATGCGCGCGTGAACGGCCGACATGGTCATCGCGGCCGCAATGGCCACAGCCACCCACGCAATTGCGGACTGTCGGCCCGATAGGCCGAGACTCCCGCAGCCGAACACGACGAACAGCACGGTGAAAAAATAGAATGCCAAAGGCGGCGTGGCGGCAGCGAAGCTGAGCAGCAGTGCGCTGGCGACAATCACCTGGGACAGTGCGAATTCGCCGTCGCCGAAGTTGCGCTTGAGCGCCCACATGCGCAGCAGCCAAAAGGCCGCCATGGTCGACAAGCCGGCGAGGGTGTACAGCAGCGGCACTTCGAAGCTGATGACGCCTGCCGCCGCAAAGCCGCTGAGAATCAGGCCATCGATGGCGTAACTCAAGGCAACCGCCAGTATCAGCCGTGTGCGCAACTGACGGTCGGGAGCAGGTTTCGCAGGGGTTATGTCGTGGTGGTTCAAGCGGCCGACTTATTGCCAAAGCGCAGCTTGCGATACTCGGCGCACCAGCCGTTTTTTACCGCGACGCGGTTCAATAAACGCGGAAAATGTGCTGCTACGGCCGAAATCTCGGGTCTTTCACGAAATCAGCGTCGCTGAGACTGTGCAAAAATTCCAGCAATTCAGCGCGTTCCGCGGCCGACAGCGGCGTCGGTCTGACTCTCGCGTCCTGATGCGGATTGTGCTGTCCGCCACGCGAATAGTGATCCAGTACCTGCTGCAAGGTGGCCAGGCTGCCGTCGTGCATGTAAGGAGCGGTCAGCGCGATATTGCGCAACGTCGGCACGCGAAATTTGCCCATATCGGCCGGCCGATGTGTGACTTCCATCAAACCCTGATCGGAGCGCGGATAGTCGCCGTGAGCGTTTAAGCTGTAGAGGCCGTTATTGGCGAACAGCGCGCCGGCTTTCTCGTGGCCTTGATATATGAGAGGACCGGAAAAATTTATGCCCGAGTGGCATTCCGAGCAGCCGATGCGCGCCGAGAAAAACAAACTCATTCCCCGCTTGGCCGGCTCGCTCATCGCCTGCGAGTCGTCCGAGAAAACATAACGATCGAAAGCTGATCGGCCCGAGATGAGCGTGCGTTCGAAGGCTGCGATCGCCTTGATGAGGTGATCCATCGACATCGGGACAGTTGCGTCCGGGAACGCGGCGGAAAATTGCGCCGCGTACCCGTCATCGAGTGACAGTGCTGCCATGGCTTTCCGGCCGTCGGCATGCAGTCCCATTTCCACCGGGTGCCGATTGAACAGCGGCGTGCGCATCTGCGCCTCCAAGCTGCGTACTCGCGGATCGCCCCAGGTGAGGGCGGGGCTGTAGGCGACATTGGCCAAGCTCATGGCTGCGCGCCGCACCGGCTCGCCGGTAGCGCCGACGGCATGCGGCCTGCCGTCGGTAAAAGCCAGTTCCTCGCGGTGACAAGTGGCGCAGGAATAGGCGCCGGTGGGCGACAAGCGCGTCTCGTAGAACAGGCGTTTGCCGAGCGCGACTTTTGCATCCGACATCGGATTGTCCGCGGGAATCGTCGGCGGCGGAAAGCCGGGCGGAAGCTGCCACTGATACGGTGGCAATTCTCGTGAGCTGTCGG
>JAXDQN010000239.1:0-4374 GCA_034667865.1 Gammaproteobacteria bacterium | reverse complement strand
TTATCCAACGCCGAGGGTAAGCGGAAGCCATATTCCACCAAGGTTTCCTTGCGCGAGCGATCGCCTTTGTACATCGCGCCGAGCTGCGGGATGGTCTGATGGCTCTCATCGATCACCAGCAACGAGTCTTTCGGCAAATAGTCGAATAAACACGGCGGCGGCTCGCCCGGCGCGCGTCCCGACAGATAGCGCGAATAGTTTTCGATGCCGGAGCAATAGCCGACTTCGCGCATCATTTCCAAATCGAACAAGGTGCGCTGCTGCAAGCGTTGCGCTTCCACCAGCTTGCCGGCGGCGTTCAAATCCTGCAGGCGCAGCCGCAACTCATCGCGGATCTCATCCACTGCTTGGTAGACGCGCTCTTTGGGAGTGACGTAGTGCGATGACGGATAAATGGTCAGGCGCGGCACTTTGCGCATCACTTCGCCGGTCAGAGGATCGAAGAAGCTCAAGGCCTCGATCGAATCGTCGAACAATTCCACCCGCACCGCTTCGCGCTCTGATTCGGCCGGAAAAATGTCGATCACATCGCCGCGCACCCGATAGGTGCCCTGCTGCAAATCGATTTCGTTGCGCGTGTACTGCATATCCGCCAAGCGCCGCAGCAGCTTGCGCTGCTCGAGTTTGTCGCCGCGCGACATGTGCAGCACCATGCTCAAGTAGGCGTTCGGGTCGCCCAAGCCATAAATCGCCGAGACCGTGGCGACGATGATTGAATCGGGGCGTTCCAACAACGCCTTGGTCGCCGACAAGCGCATCTGCTCGATGTGCTCGTTGATGGACGCGTCCTTCTCGATGAAGGTATCCGACGACGGCACATACGCTTCCGGCTGGTAGTAGTCGTAGTACGAGACGAAATACTCCACCGAGTTCTTCGGGAAGAAGGTCTTGAACTCGCCGTACAGCTGCGCCGCCAAAGTTTTGTTGTGCGCCAGCTCCAGCGTCGGCCGCTGTACCTGCTGGATTACGTTCGCGATGGTGAATGTCTTGCCCGATCCGGTCACTCCCAGCAGTGTCTGGTGGGCCAACCCGCTAGTCAGCCCGTCGACCAGTTTCTCGATGGCCTCGGGTTGGTCCCCGGCCGGCAGATAGTCGGAAAAGAGCTGGAAACTCATAGGTTGCATTCTCTCACGTCAGCGGGAAATCGCAGCCCCTGTGTGGCGTCGATTGGTGTTTTTTCGTACACTCAAGCCTCCGCATTTAACATAGGAAATTTCCATTTGTCAGTGTCTCTTTCCAAGCGCGTTCAAAAGGTCAAGCCGTCCCCAACCCTGGCCGTCACCGCCCGGGCAGCCAAACTCAAGGCCGAAGGAAAGGACATCATCGGATTAGGGGCCGGAGAGCCTGATTTCGACACCCCGATCCATATCGCAGATGCGGGCGTGGAGGCGATTCGCAAGGGCGTCACCCGATATACCGCCGTGGATGGAACCGCCGAACTGAAAGACGCGATCATTGCCAAGTTCAAGCGCGATAACGGGCTGTCCTACGAGCGCAGCCAGATTTTGGTGTCCTCTGGGGCCAAGCAGACCTGCTTCAATCTGTGTGCCGCCGTGCTCGACCCGGGCGATGAGTGCGTGATCCCCGCCCCGTACTGGGTGTCCTACCCCGACATGGCACTGCTGGCGGACGGCGTGCCGGTGAGCGTGTACGCCGGCCCGGAGCAAGGCTACAAGATCACGGCGGCGCAACTGGCTGCGGCCATCACGCCGCGCAGCAAATTGTTCTTCATCAACAGTCCGAGCAATCCGACCGGCGCGGCTTACACGAAATCCGAGCTGCAGGCGCTGGGCGCGGTGCTCGATCAGCATCCGCAGGTGGTGATTGCGTCCGACGAAATGTACGAGCACATCTATTGGGCGCCCGAGCCCTTCTGTAGTTTCGTAGAAGCCAACCCGCAGCTGTACAACCGCACCGTCACCATCAACGGGGTGTCGAAAGCCTATGCCATGACCGGCTGGCGCATTGGCTACTGCGGCGGTCCCAAGGAAGTGGTCGCGGCCATGTCGACCATCCAAGGACAATCGACCTCCAATGCCTCGAGCATCTCACAGCGCGCCGCGACCGTTGCTTTGAACGGCGATCAACAGTGCGTTGCAGAAATGAACAAGGCCTTCAAGACGCGGCATGACTTCGTGGTCGCGGGCCTGAATGCCATTCCCGGTATCTCCTGCCTGCCCGGTGCGGGCACGTTCTATGCGTTCGCGCATATCGAGGGCGCGATGCGTTCGTTAGGGATGAAGGACGACACCGAATTCGCCGAGTACCTGCTGGTGCAAGGCGGCGTCGCGGTGGTGCCGGGCTCGGGATTCGGCGCCCCCAATCACATGCGGCTCTCCTTCGCCTGCAGCATGGAAATGCTGGAAGATGCGTTACAGCGCATCGCCAAAGCACTGACGCCGGCTGTCGCGAAGCGCGCCTAAGAGCTGCGCGCGCAGAATTTGATCGATGCGATGGCAGCATTGTCGCGCCCATTCTTCGTTGGACTGCTAGAGGTTCTGAAGTGGGAGATTCTTGACTTAGAGGCGCGCCTTCCTGACAATCCGCGCCTCCTCCGCATTCCCCGGTAGCTCAGTGGTAGAGCGACGGACTGTTAATCCGTTGGTCGGCGGTTCGAATCCGTCCCGGGGAGCCAGCAAATCAACAAGTTACGCCCCAAAAACGGACGAACTGGACGATGGTCCACGTCCCGGTTGCAGTTGTGTTGCAGTAGTGCGAGGATTTGTGGATCAGTCGGATGGGACGGTGCCCTACGGCCGGGAGGCTGGCCGGTTGACTGCGAAATGCGTCGCAACGCACATCAGCAGTCTTTGATAGTATTCAACTGCAACTGAGGGAACGGCTGCGTGGGTAAAGGGTCTTAAAAGCATGAAGCCTCAATCGACTTTCAAGCGCGCTTTTCTTGCCGGCATGGCGGCCCCCGTTGCGTTGTGTGCGGCTCCTTCGATTTCCGCATACCAAATGGGTTCGACAAGCGTGCCTTCCAGTTTCGCGCAAGCGGGCATGACTATAACCAAAGCGTTTGGTCAGGTCCGTGGCGAGCAGCGAAGAAACTCTGCCAAACGATAACCTGGCAACAGAACCCGCGACGGGATCTGTGCCTGCGGTAGTCGTATCATCGGGTACGGCGGCAGTTTCTCCTTACATCCTTCCCACCCAACTCGTGTTTCAGTTGCCGGGCGCCCCGGGCGCCGCCGCACGAATTAGTCAAACGATTACTACCCAGCAAGTTTGGCAGGGACCCTTCCCACCGCCTGAGGCTGTAGCGGAATACGAGCGCGTGCTGCCGGGCTGCTTCAATAGATTAATTACGATGGCCGAGCAAGCGCAGACCGCAAATACTCGATCAGTGGAACGAGCCCAAGAATTCACCCGTCGGGACATTCGGCGCGGCCATATCTTGGGCGCGATTACCACCGCCCTAGCCATGGTTGGGTGCGTCGTATGTGTCTGGCTCAAGCAGCCATGGGTGGCCGGTTTATTTCTCGCGGTTCCAGTGATGGCAGTTGCTCGTGCGTTTATCGAACACCGCGGCTCGCCGGAAAATAGCCCTGAAAAAGGGAAGCAATCAAACGAAGCCGAAGAGGAATGAATTCCTCTTTGAGAATCGAAAGTTCGCCCGCTGGGGCGGGATGCTCTCTACCATGGAAAAACCCGACCCCCGAGAACTTTTAAGACAGTTTGCTGCAACGATCAGTAAGGGCCCTTTGGGCGTAATCGATCATGCGCCGGAACCGTGGGCGCTGCTGACGAATTGCATCGGCAACGTACTGGAGAAGCTTCAACGCGACGGTGGCAGCCCAGTCTATGGCTGGGTTTTTCTCCAAAGGATCTCGCCGGAGTATGGTCCGTACCTGATCGCCCAATACCATGCCGTGTGGAAAGCAGTAGACAGCACCGCGCCATTGGATATCACGCCATTTCACGAAGATGAGAAACACAGACCCTACGCCCCCGGCGGGAAGGTTTTGTTTCTGGTCGACGACGCGGCGCCTCCCAAGACGCTCGGCAATGCCGTTGGCCCACATCCATCTCGCTACTTCCCGATGAACGACGACCCTAAACTCGCCGCATATACCGAACAGCGAGCGGCCGAGGAAAAAATTAAGACTCAGACGATCTTTGAAGGCGCCCTTGCTACCCAGTCAGCTTCGCGGCGCCCGAACTAACTGGGCTTTGCCGCGTTCGTTAAATTGTTGTCCCGGGCCCCCGCGCGGATCAAAGGAATGATCGAATCAATGAGCACCGTTCCTCCGCCGCTTTACCCACGTGTGACATGGCTCGAGTATTGGATTCACTTGCCTGACACTCAACAGCTTGTCGCTGGCTTGCAAGAACATGGCTCGATCGGCTCGTTCGATTATTCATTCTCCT
>JAXDQN010000238.1:0-4619 GCA_034667865.1 Gammaproteobacteria bacterium | reverse complement strand
CCTCGCCGAGCAATTTCGGCTCGATCGATACCTTCTTGGCCTCGTGCTTGCCATTCAGAGTCACTTTCACCATGCCCGCACCGGATTCACCGACCACCTCGAGGTCCGCCAATTCGGCTTGCGCCTTCTGCATATTTTCTTGCATCTGCTGCGCCTGGCGCATCAAGTTTCCCAATCCACCCTTCATCATGTGGGCTCTCCAGTCTAGTTCGATGGTTTCACCGATGCCGCATCGACATCGGCGCCGAAACGTTCGCGCAACCCCTTAACGGCGGGGTCTGCCTCGAAAGCACTCGCGGCACGCGCAGCGCGTTCCTGTTCGGCGAGCACTCGCTGCCGCGCCGGGGTTTCGACTTCCAGCGCCGCCGCCTCAAAGGTCACGCGGATGTCTTTTCCCCAGTACTTGGACAATCCTTGGGCCAATTTGTCCTCGAGGGGCTTGGTGCGCCAGTCGGCAGCCGCCTGATCCAATTTGAGGGTCAAAAGGCTGCTTTCAAAGGATGCAGGCACGCAATTCAATGCCAGCTGTCGGACCATGCCGGTTAAACCCGCAGCCTCAACCACCATGGGCCAGCTGGCGGCATCGATGCTGGTGAGTCTCGCGGCCGCGGTGTTGTTCGACGCAGTGGCAATAGCAGTGGCAATAGCAGTGGCAGCGGCGGCAGCGGGCTTTGGACTCGGCGCAGCAGCGGTTTGGGGCTTCGCGGCCGCGGGCCGGAACGCCAGCATACGCAGCAAGGTCATTTCAAATCCCAGCCGTGGCTCAGGCGCCATCGACAAATCGCGGCGGCCGCCCAGCGCGATCTGATAGTAGAGCTGCGCGTCCTCGGGGGAGATGGACTGCGCCAAGCGCGTGAGCAATGCCGCATCGAACTCCTCATCCTGCGGCGCCGCCTCCGGCACCACTTGCACAATGGCAATGCGCTGCAAAAATGCCGCCAGCTCGATCAGTGCGCGGTCATAGTCGGGTGCATCGCGGTCTAAGTTCTGAACCTCGCCGAGCAGCGCGGCGCCTTCGCCGCGCGCCAGCGCCTCGATGATCCTGCCGACATGGCCGCGGTCAATGGTGCCGAGCATGGATCGCGCGTTGGCCTCGCTGATGTCGCCGCCGCCGAAGGCTATCAGCTGATCCATCAAACTCAAGGCATCCCGCATGCTGCCTTCGGCCGCCCGCGCCAGCAGCGCAATGGCGCCCGTTTCGAACCCGAGCTTTTCAGCGCCGGCGATGAATTTCAGCCGTTCGCCGATCAGGCTCGCGGACAAGCGCTTCAAGCTGAATTGCAGACAGCGCGACAGCACCGTAACGGGCAGTTTCTGCGGATCCGTCGTGGCCAAGAGAAATTTCACATGCGGCGGCGGCTCTTCCAAGGTCTTCAGCAGCGCGTTGAAGGAGTGATTCGACAGCATGTGCACTTCGTCGATCAGGTAGACCTTGTAGCGGCCTCGCGTCGGGGAATACTGCACGTTGTCCAGCAGTTCGCGGGTGTCATCGACCTTGGTGCGCGATGCGGCATCGACCTCGATCAAGTCGACGAAACGGCCCTCATCGATTTCGCGGCAGGCCGCGCACTCCCCGCACGGCTGCGAGCTCACGCCCTTGGTTTCGCAATTCAGCGATTTGGCCAAAATTCGCGCAATCGTCGTTTTGCCGACACCACGCGTACCGGTGAACAAGAAAGCATGGTGCACCCGGCCGCTGTCGAGCGCATTGGCCAGTGCGCGCAGCACATGCTCCTGGCCGACCATTTCGGCAAAGCTCTTGGGGCGCCATTTGCGCGCGAGGACGACGTAGCTCATGGGATCAGTTTATAGGAGGCGGCCCGCGCCAGCAGGACTTCGGCGCCCGACTTAAAGCTACTACCGCTGCTCCCTTCCGGGCCTGACGGGGTTCGTGGCCAGTCGTCGCGAAGATGCAAACGCGAGCCACCATTGACTCATGTATGGCGGACAGGGTGGGATTCGAACCCACGAACGGGGTTAGCCGTTACACACTTTCCAGGCGTGCGCCTTCGACCGCTCGGCCACCTGTCCACGCGGCCGCAAGGGTACCGGAGCGGACCGCTTGCGCCTAGTCCGGGGCGGCTATTTTTGCGTCGCCCGTCGGGTCCTTCAGGACTAGCCGCTGGCGGCCTTATTGGAGGGGGCCGCCTGATACCGCGGCGGCACGTCGTAGCAGGTGTCGTGGGGGCCGGGTGGCGGCGGCGCCAGTTCTACCTTGGGTATCACCAGCGCCCCCTGCGTGTTGGGAGAATCGAGGCCGGACGGCACCTGCAGAGGAGGCGCCGACAGCGCGCGCTGATAGTCCTGTCTGGTATGGCAGTCAGGATTCAGCTTGCTGAATATATGACAGCCGCTCAAACACGCGGCGGCGGCGGCCACCGTAAGTAATCGCTCAAATCTCATGCTGCTTGATCCTCGAGAATAATTCCGGCGGCTCGCATCGCCCGCAGCACGGTTTCTTCGTGCAGGCTCGACAATTCGACCAGCGGCAGGCGTATCGCGTTCCCCATCAGGCCCATTCTCGCCACCGCCCACTTAACCGGTATGGGACTGGACTCGACAAACAAATCTTTATGTAAAGCCTGCAGGCTGGCATCAATGGCGCGCGCCGTCGCCAGATCCCCGGCCAGCGCAGCTGCACAGGCGTCATGCATGCGCCGAGGCGCAACATTCGCCGTCACCGAAATGACACCCTTTGCGCCGACGCTCATCAAATCAATCGCCGTCGCATCATCGCCCGACAAAACCGTGAACTGCGGCGCGCTCGCGCTCAAAATCTCGCGCGCCCGACTCACCGAAGCCGTGGCCTCTTTGACAGCTACGATGCAAGCGTGCCGTGAGAGGCGAGCGACGGTGGCCGGCAAGAGATCCACCGCAGTACGGCTGGGCACATTATACAGAATCACGGGGGCCGCGGACGCGTCGGCGGCCGCGCTGAAATGCCGATACAGCCCTTCTTGAGTCGGCTTGTTGTAGTACGGGGTCACCAGCAACACGCCGTCGACACCCAGCCGCGACAGGCTGCGGGTTCGCGCTACGGTCGTGTCGGTGGCAAACGTGCCTGCGCCGACTACGACCTTGATTTTGCCCGCGCAGCGCGCCACCGCCCGAACCGTCAATTCCTCCACTTCCGCGGCCTTCAGCACCGGGGATTCGCCGGTGGTGCCCGCAACCACGATTGCGTCGGTGCCCTCGCGCATGTGAAAATCCAGCAATCGATCCCACGCAGACCAATCCACAGACCCATCGGCGGTCATCGGCGTGACGATTGCTACCATGCTTCCGGTAAACATCAATGGCTCCGCAGGAAATATCGCTACCTTAAGTGCCGGACAGCACCTAAGGCAAGCGCCCATCCGGTAGAATTTGGGTCAATGAAACAACATATCGTGATTTCCGCGGTGGGTGGCGACCGCGTGGGCATGGTGCACGAACTGTCGAAGGCCATCGCAGATTGCGGCGGCAGTATCAGCGAAAGCCGCATGACTTCCCTGGGCAACGAGTTCGCCATGCTGCTGTTGGTGAACGGCAACTGGCACACGCTGGCCAAGCTCGAGGGCGAGTTCAAAAAGCTGGCGGATGCCACCGGCATGAACATCCAGCTGCGACGCACCGAAGAGCGTCCCGCGCGCAATGACATGCTGCCCTACTCCATCGACGTGGTGTGCCTGGATCAGACCGGCATCGTCGCCGGACTGTCGGGATTTTTCGCGCAGCGCGGTGTAGACATCGCAGAGTTGTCGACCCGAGCCTACGCGGCGGCGCACACCGGCGCTCCGATGTTCTCCGTGCAAATGATCGTGAACGTGCCCAGCCGCCTGCACATCGGCGTGCTGCGCGAGGAATTCATGGACTTCTGCGACCATCTGAATCTGGATGCCATATTCGAACCCGTGAAGAGCTAGCGATGAGCAAGATCGAAATCGGCAAGAAGGCGCCCGCTTTCAGCCTGGACGGAACCGGCGGCAAATGGTCCATGAAAGATGCGGCCGGCCCGGTGGTGCTGTACTTTTATCCGCGCGACAACACCTCGGGCTGCACCCAAGAGGGCGTGGATTTTGCCGCGCTGTACGCGCAATTCAAAAAGGCGAAAACCACCATCCTGGGAATCTCCCCGGACAGCGTCGCTTCGCACGAGAAATTCAAGTTGAAAATGTCATTTCCCTTCGATCTGCTGAGCGACCCTGAACACAAGGTCTGCGATCTTTTTTCAGTCTACAAAGAGAAGAGTATGTACGGCCGTAAGTACATGGGCGTGGAGCGCAGCACATTCTTGATCGATGCCAAGGGTGTGTTGAAAGAGGAGTGGCGCAAGGTCAAGGTGAAAGGGCACGCCGAGGCGGTATTGGCGGCGGTGAAATCACTGTGACGGGGCCGGTGCGGCCCGTTGGGACCGCGTTGACCAGGGCCGGCCGCAAGGGCGCGGCCAAGGCGCGCCATGGAAAATCGCCTCGACGTATTTTCGTGCTGGACACCAATGTGCTGATGCACGACCCGACGTCGATATTCCGCTTCGAAGAACACGACATCTACATTCCCATGACGGTGCTCGAGGAACTCGATGCCGGCAAGAAAGGACTGTCGGAATCAGCGCGCAACGTCCGGCAAGTCAGCCGTTT
>JAXDQN010000237.1:0-3059 GCA_034667865.1 Gammaproteobacteria bacterium | reverse complement strand
ATCCGCCGCTGTCGTGAATGATGGGCAGGGTCAGCCGATAGCGCCATGAGGAGGAGAGCGAGTTCTCGTAGGTGAGGTTGAGGGCGTCGCTTTCGCCGTCGACCAGCAGGGTTTCGTGAGGGTCGTTTTCGACATTCAAGGTGTTGGTCACCAGCATGGTGGCCGAAAAACTCGCGCCGGCATCGGCGCGGCTGTCGCTAGGCAACGGCAAATAAAAGCCGCGCGTCAGCGGATTCTCGTCGCGCAACAGAAATAAGTCCTCCGCCCGGCACTCGCCCGACAGCAGGACAGCGGTTATGCAGGGCAGTAATGCCGTAGCGGCTCCCGCCGCTGCTCGCCGCAACCTCATGTCAAGTGCCGAATCGCGTCAGATTTCGGAGCGACGCATTCTCAGCTGGATGGTGCCCACGATCATGGCGACACCCACGGCCAGCCCGATCCAGACTTCGAGGCTCGAGAAAAATCCAGCAGGGTTGATGAAGCGCCACACGGAGACCGGCACGGTCGCCGCCTCGGACATGTTGTCGTTTATCCATTGTTCGTTGCCATGATATGCGACTGCCGCGTATCCCACCAAGCGCTGTCCGAGCACGTTCTGCACGACGTGCGTGTTGAGAAACCATTTTTCAATCAGATACAACACCAGCGGCGGCAGCAGCGTCCACAGCATCACGGCGCGCTTGGCCCAGGCAGACACCAGCATCAGCCATCCCGCTATCGGCAGGTACCAGATTGCCGTGGTCGCAATCACATACAGCCACAGCACCTGAACCTGGAACCAGGTCTGCGGGTTCCATAAAACGGCGCTGAAGGTCCGCGCCCGTATGGATATGACAAAGGCCATGAGCAGCGACGTCAGATCCGCGGCGACCATGAAAACCAGCGGAATCACAGCCAGTCCCATGAGAAGCTTGCTCAATACCGTCTGGCTGTCGGACACCGGCAAGGACTTCCAAAACAAGATGCTGCGGTCGCGTCGATCGTTGTAGAGACAGTCCATCAGGTACCACGACGTGTAAATGGACATCACCGCATAAAACAGCACTGCCAGACCGAGCAGGTAGATGGTCCCCAGATTGAGCGCGGCCAGGTGCGAATCGAACGCCGTCATGTCGATGCGTCCAAACAGCGCGGAAATGAGCAGCACCGCTCCCACCACGGCAGGGATCAGCCAGGTGGCACGGAACTCCCAGAATTCGCGGCGTATCAGCCAGGAGTAAGTCTTCATGCCACACCTCCGGACAATTTCGCGACGAACAGATCGGAGACGCTGGGCGTGTGCAGTTCGCCGAAAGCCGCCAGCTTGGCAGGATCCGGATTCTCGAAGTACAGCAGGCTCTTGCCGAGTATGTGCCGTTCATAGAACGGCTTTTCCGCCCGCGCCGCCTCGATTCGATCGGGCGATACCGTGACCGCGGCAAAGCGCACGGCAACATCGTCCAATGAGGAATCCAAAACGATGCGTCCCTTGTCGATGAAGATGATGTCTGTCAGCAGATTCTCGACTTCCTCGACTTGGTGCGTGGTGATGAGGATGGTTCGCGTGTCATCCATATAATCGTTCACCAGCGCGTCGTAAAATGCGCGCCGCGCCAGGATGTCCAGACCCAAGGTGGGCTCATCCAGCACCAGCAGCTTGGCGTCGATGGCCATGGTCAGCGCGAGATGCACCTGGGTCTTCATGCCCTTGGACAATTCGCGCATCTTGCGCTTGCCGGTGATCTGCGTTTTTGCCAAAAATCCGAGCGCGCGGTCGCGGCGAAATTTCGGATGCACGCCGGCAACGAAATCGATGGCTTGATCCACGCGCAGCCAGCCCGGCAGTACCGCGACATCGGCGATGAAACAGGCGTCGCCCATCAGCGCGGTGCGTTCGCGGAACGGCTCGCGGCCCAACACCGTCAACTGGCCTTCATAGGAGGTCAGGCCCAGGACGGCGCGCAGCGCACTGGTCTTGCCCGCACCGTTGGGGCCGATCAGTCCGACAATTTTGCCCGCCTCGATGCTGAAGTTGGCCCGATCGAGCGCGATATGAGAGCCGTAGCGTTTGGTGAGATCTTTTGATTCGATGAGAGCAGGCATGATGGTTCTCTATTCTTCCTTGGCATCGCCGCCACGGGGCGGCGGCGCCGGATGGGTAAGCGCCGGGGTTTGCGCGAACAGCTCTTCGGATGAGAATCCGAGCCGATTGATGACGGCGAGAATTTGCGGCCAGTCATCATTCAGAAATCGCTCGCGTTCGCCGGCGAGCAGCAGACGTCGCGCACCGTCGCTGACGTACATGCCTCGCCCACGGCGTTTTTCGACCAGGTTTTCATCGACCAACTGCTGATAGCCCTTCAGCACGGTGAGTGGATTGAGCCGATAGTCGGCCGCCACCGCTCGGACGGAGGGCAATGGATCACCCTCCTTCAGGGCGCCCTCCAGTATCAGGGCCACCATTCGATCGCGCAGTTGGCGATAGATAGGTTGGTTGTCGTTCCAGTTCGGGTCCATTTCTCGCTCGATGTGCCGACCCCGCGTGTGGGGGACATATAGCACGCTAATCTACCAGAGCGCCGTCGTCGTCCTTAGACCGACGCCTTGCCAACGATGCTGACGGTGCTGGCAACCGATGCAACCGAGGTGGGTTCACCCAGGCGAGCATTGAACAAGTAGGCGACGCCGCCCATGATCAACGTGTTGGCCATCAGGGCTAAGGCAATGGCGGCTAATTTTGTGGAGATTGAAGTGTTCATGACTGAGTTTCCTTGTGCGGTTCGTTTCTGCCTTTGTCATCGAGGTGTTTCGGTGACTTGGTGATATAGTAAGATACAACACCACAACAATCAAGCACTTTCTGAAATTATTTCTGTGCCGCTAACTGATTGTTTTAACTAGACTTTCATCTTAGCTGCCATCCTGGGTCGGAATTTTTTCAAGAAAGAGTCGACACGATGAAGAAAAACTCCCCCGCCGCTTGGCTTTTGGTCCTCCTGGCAGCCATCCCCGCGGCTCGAGCCGCACCGGTGTTGATGATTTCAGTCGATGGCATGAAGCCCGAATACGTCTTGGACGCG
>JAXDQN010000236.1:0-4432 GCA_034667865.1 Gammaproteobacteria bacterium | reverse complement strand
CTCGCTCGGCCGTTGACGAGTACACAATCGTGCTGCCGGAAGCCAACCTGAACTGCGCGCACCGCGTTGTACAGACAATGCGCAAGGCGTTCTTGCCGGATGCGTCGACTGCGGCAGGTTCCGTGAGGTTTACCGCCAGCTTTGGTTTGACCGCGATCGAGCCAACGTATGGCGACAAAGATTCCCGCAAAGCAGAGGACTTGCTGCGTGCCGTGGAGCGAGGCTTGCGCGCCAGCCAGCGCTGCGGCGGCAATCACGTGACCGCCGCAGCGGTATCCAGCCCAATCACGATAGACATAGGTACCCTATTGGTAAGCGATAGTGCAGTCCACTAGGCCGCAATCGGACCGAGCGGGATGTTAGCTCTTAGCTCGCCAAAGCCGGCGGATATACACTTGGCGCAGCAATGGGCTTCGCCATAACGATCCGATTCCTCCCCAACCGCTTTGCCTCGTACAAGGCCTTATCGGCCATTTCAATCAACGCGAGACCTGAATCGCCGTGTTGAGGGATCGTGGAGGCGCCACCGATGCTGACCGTCACCCTTTTGAGCGGCGGGGATTCACTATGCGCGATCCGCAGGTTGGCTACACGCTTGCACAACGCGTCGCCCAAGGTATGCGTCGCCTGCGCCTCCGTGGCTGACAATAGCACGATGAATTCTTCGCCGCCGAAGCGCGCCGCGATGTCGGTCGGTCTGCGAAAGGTGGCCTGTATCGCCGCAGCAATTTGTTTCAAAACGTCGTCGCCTGCCAAGTGCCCGTAGGTGTCGTTATAATGTTTGAAATTGTCGACATCGATCATCAAGATGGAGAACGGCGATTGCTCGCGCACGGCAAGCTTCCACTGCAACTCCAGGTACTCATTCAGACTGCGCCGGTTACTAAGGCCGGTGAGTCCATCCACGTTCGTGAGCCGCTGCAACTCCAGATTGATCTCGACCAGCTGACGCTGACTCTCGCGCAGCGCGCGATAAGCCTCATCGCGCTGTTGCCGATAGAGGTAAGTGGTCGAGTGGTGACGCAAGCGCGCAATCAATTCAATTGTGTCTGGAAGCTTGACCAGATAATCATTGGCACCCGCTGCGAATGCCTCGCTCTTTACGCTTGGATCTTCCTTGGTCGACAACACGATGATCGGTATATCCGCGGTCAGTGGATCCCCACGGAAGCGGCGCACCAGTGTGAGCCCATCGACTCCTGGCATTACAAGATCCTGCAAAATGACCGTGGGCTTTATGCGCCCCGCAACCGATAGCGCCGTGGCTGGATCGTCGCAGTAGTGAAATATCATATCGGGCTGTGTGGAGAGCGCGCGGCGCACGGCCTCGCCAATTATCGGCTGATCGTCGACGAGCAGCACGATGACCCTGAAATCTTGGGGAGCATTTAAGTCGTCCGTGTGCATACGCTAGGTTCCATGGTTACGATTTGTAGAAAAAAGTGTCGATCAGACGGGTGGCAATGCGTTCGATCGGCAGCACGTCGACTGCCGCGCCCAGCGCCATCGCAGCCTTGGGCATGCCGTACACTGCACTCGTCGCCTGGTCCTGCGCAATGGTGTAATGGCCTTTGTCGCGCAGTGCTTTGAGTCCCTTGGCGCCGTCGCGTCCCATGCCTGTGAGCAACACGCCAACGGCTTCCCCGGTCCAGCAGGCACAAACACTGTCGAAGAACACATCGATCGAAGGCCTGTAGACACATTCGCCCGGTTCGCGCGTGTAGCCCAAGCGGTCTTTGGTTTTTAGCAACAAGTGATCGTTGGTTGCCGCCAACAGGACAACGCCGGGGAGAACCTGATCGCCTTCCGCGGCAATACGGACCGGCAGTAGCGAGTCGCGGTTCAACCAATCGGCCATGCCGGCTGCGAATCGCTCGTCCACGTGCTGCACTATCACGATCGCCGCGGGAAAGTCCTTCGGGATGCCTGCCAGTAATTTGACCAGCGCGCCGGGCCCTCCGGCCGACGCGCCGATGGCGACCAGCCGCGGCTTGAAGCGCGCGATCGAGGTCGTATCGCCAAACCTGTCGGTGCTCGGGATGAATCTCGGGGTGGAGACCAGCGTGTTGAGAGTATCGAGCTTCTTGAGAAATTCGGAGGCGCCGTTGCCGCAGGCGCTCAATAGCGGTGCATCGACGACATCGATCGCACCTCGCCCCATGGCGGCGAATACCCGGGAGGAATCCGCCTCGGCGTTGCGCGTGATGATCAGAATTGCGCACGGTGAATCGGTCATGATTCGCCCAATTGCGTCGAGGCATCGGCTGCCGGGCTCGGCAAGATTCATCAACAAGAGGTCCGGCCGATCTTGGGCACACAGTTCAACGCCGCGCGCGCCGTCGCCGGCGACCCACAACAACTCGTGCTGCGGCCGCAGCGCGATGCCCTGGCGCAGACTGCCAAGGACTTCCGGCAACGCACACACGATTCCTATCCTCACGAGACAGCCTCGCCGATCAGGTCGATCACGGCCCGTACCAGCGTTTCGTCGTGAAAGCTGCCCTTGGTCAAGTAGTAGTCCGCGCCCGCCTCGAGACCGCGCCGCCGGTCTTCTTCGCGGTCTTTATACGAGACAATCATCACCGGCAGCGACTTGAGGTTGGGATCCTTGCGGATCAGGCTCACAAGTTCGATGCCATCCATGCGCGGCATGTCGATATCGGTGACGACCAGATCGAAGTTTCCGGTGCGTACGGCGTTCCACCCCTCCATGCCATTTACCGCCACCTCAATCTCATAGCCGCGGCTGTCGAGTAATTTGCGCTCCAATTCGCGCACCGTCAGCGAATCGTCCACGACCAGCACACGCTTGCGAGCCTTTCCGGTTCGCGCGTCCGCGGCGCGTGCCAGCTTGCTCAAGCCTCCGGTCGCGATGAGCTTCTCGACCGATTGACGCAAATCCTCGACGTCGACGATCAACACCGGCGATCCATCCTCCATGAGAGCGGCCGCCGCGATATCCTTGACCTTGCCAAGTCTGGCATCGAGCGGCCTCACGACCAACTCCCGCTCGCCAAGAAAGCGATCGACCATGAGCCCGTAGCTATTGGCGGATTCGCCGATTACGACGATGGACGCACACTCGCTGGATGCAGGACTTGGCGCGCCTCCCAGAACCTGCGATGCATCGACGAGACCCACCGCTCGGCCTTCGAAATCGAACAATTGACGGCCTTCGAGCATTTCGATCTGCCCGCGCGGCAGCGACAAGGTGCGCGCAATGTACGCCAGCGGAAACGCGTAGGATTCGCCGCCCACCTCTGCCAGCAGCGTGCGTACGACGGACAGTGTCAACGGCAGCTGCAGAATAAAACGCGAACCTACCCCCAGCTGCGACGTCACGCGCACGGTGCCGCGCAGCTGCTTCACCATGTTGAGCACGGCGTCCAGTCCGACACCGCGGCCGGAGATTTCGGTCACGGTGCTCTTCAACGTGAAGCCCGGTAGGAACAGGAACTCCAACAATTCTGGTTCGCTCAAGCTGCGCGCAAAGTCCGCGGTCGCCAATTTTCGCTCTACGATCGACTCGCGCAGCACTCCAAGGTCTATGCCGGCCCCATCGTCGGATATCAGGATCTGCAGCGTGCCGGCCGTATGGCGCGCTTCCAACCGAATTGTGCCTTCGGCCGCCTTACCTGCTGCAAAGCGCTTCGCGGGGGATTCGATGCCATGATCCACGGCATTGCGCAATAGATGCCCCAGAGGCGCATCCAGTTTTTCCAGCACGTCGCGGTCGATCTGGGTGGCCTCGCCGATGATTTCCAGACGCGTGGGCTTGCCAAGCGTGCGGCCAAGGTCGCGGATCATGCGCGGAAATCGCGGTACGGCGTCCGCGAACGGCCGCATGCTGCAGGCCAACGCTTCGTCGTAGAGCCGATTCGCAAGGCTGGTGGAGCGGCCGTCGAACACCTCTAACTGCGAGAGGCGCTCCGATAGCAGATGTTCGCAATTCAGAAGGCATTTTTGCGATGCTGCCAGCGACTCATCGGTGGCTTGGCTGATCACCTGTCCCACCAGCGACTCGCGAGCCACGATGAGTGCCGCGCTCGCTTCATGTTGCAGCCGTTTGAGCCGCAGCAGCGAATCCGTAAAGGGCTTGAGCCAACGCGACTCCACCAAGGACTCGCCGGTCAATCCCAACAGTCGATTCAGGTTCTCAGCCGTGACGCGCAATACACGTTCAACCGTTTCGCCGGCAAGGGGAGCTTCCGGAGCCGGCAAAACGGGTTCGGCCACTGCCGGGAATGGGGCATCCGGCGTATCCATGGCTTGCTTAAGATCCGCCAGGAAGCCCGTCACTTCGTCTGAGACTTCCGGGGCCATTCCCACGCGCGCAAGCAGATCGACACCACATAGAAGGCGGTCGATCTGATGGTGCCGCAGCACGATGCCGCCTTGTTGCGCGGCGACGAAGCAGTCCTCCATGGCATGC
>JAXDQN010000235.1:0-5254 GCA_034667865.1 Gammaproteobacteria bacterium | reverse complement strand
GTGGCGCGAAAGCAGTTCGCGGGTGATGAGTTCCTCCATTGCGGTGCGATGAATTTTTTGGCTAAAAATATGGTCGCCGCCGTTAACAATATGTATGCGGCAACGGTCTCCCAGCCGCTTGACTGCGGAACCGGCCTGTAGGTGCAGCAGGTCGACCCCCGGCTCGTTGCGCGCGAATATGAACGACATGCAGATGCCATCGGCCGCGATCGCCTGCAGGTCCGAGCCCAGATCCTGCGGCAATCTAATGCCAAGGCTTCGAGCCATGTCGCGCACCGTCGACTCGATTGCGAGATAAAGTCGTTGCAAGTAAATTTGTGAGACTCGCGGAATGCTCACGCCGCCGGTAAATAGTTTCTTCCACGCGGCGCGTGAAAATATTCGATGCAGATACGCGGTGGGATAACGCACCACTTCGACCAACTGCACCTCATCGATGTGCATTCCTTCGTTCCAGAAATAATTCTGCGGATTGATCATGAGCATCAGGCTGACGGGCAACTTGGCAGCGGCCGCGCGCAGCACGTGATAGGCGCCGGAGCAAACGCCCGCGAGCGCAAATTGCTCAGTTCCGTATTGTGTACGCAAGAACTCCATCGAGATCCGGATCTCTTCGACTGCTGCCGGCGGAAACACAATGTCGTCCTTGGCGCCGACGCGGGTTGCGCTGTCGCCCAGACCGCCGAGGTCGAGCCGCAATACCACGTAGCCCAAGTTCGCCCAACGCCGCGCCAGCGAGACATGCATGCGATTGGCCCCGATATGGTTGTCTGCGCCGGAATTGAGCAGAATGACTGCGCGACGCCGGCGTTCTCCGGCCTTGGGCTGGGTGACGATGCCGAACATCATCACATCCGCGGGAATGAATACCGGGCGCTCCGAGATTACCGTGGAGGCGCTATCCTCCGCGTACAGCGTCAGCACTCCCGGCGACTCGTCCAGCACCGATTGCGGATCTCGATGCACCGCCGTGGCCTCGCTGGGCGCCGGATCCTGCGGGCGCACCAGTAACCATTCGCGCAGCGCCTCCTGCATGGCAACGGGAACGACGGCACGCAACGGCGAACGGAAAATCATGCCGACCAATCCCGGCAGCATCAGGTAGCTGACATGCCCTTCGCCGGCGGCGAGCTTCTGCGCCCAACCCCGTGATGTGGGCAAAGACTCGCCATCGATGACCAAGGTCCTGGGCGACGGACTGGCGGGCGCCGCGCTCAAGTCGATGCGTTCGAGGTGACGCAGTGTCGCCGCCGCCAGGGGAAAGCCGCTCACCTCAATCGGGCCATCCAACGCGTCCTTCGGCAACACTGTCTCTTGGTTGCTGGTTATCTGGGTTGATAGGGCGGTGGCTGCAAGTCGCGTAGTAAGTAAATGCCGCAAATATCGCGGGCCGCTCAATACCGGTGCGATCAGCGCAAGCGCGCTGACCGCCGCGCAACGTTGGCTCACCAATGAGGCCAGCAGGCCGCCGAGGCGAATTCCCAGCAGCACCACCTGCTGAACGCCGGTTTGTCGTTGCAGTTCGGCGACGGCGGCTTCGATGTCGGTGCACCAAGTCGTCAACTGATCAGCTTCGGGGTCGATCTCGGCGGAATCGCCGGTTCCCAAATAGTCGAATCGCAGGGTTGGTATGCCGATGGCCGCCGCCATTTCTGCAAACGCGCGCACGCTGCGATGGGCGCAAGTCGCTTCGTACCCAAATGGATTGCAGATGACCATGCCCACCGGGCATGAGACGGCATCGCCGGACTGATGCAGCCATCCGAACAGCGTTTCGCCATTCGAATTGAAATACAACGCTTGGCCGAGACCGCTGGTCGGTGTCGTATCGGCTCGCCGCTCAGCGTTCATTGACGGTGCGCCGGATCCGTGGCGGTAATCTTTGCGTTTTCATTCCATACCCCGGCCGCGTGCGATTTGCACGCTGCTGCCAACTCAACATAATCATTCACTCTGCATGACATAGTGTTCGTTGCCGCCCTTGGGAGCGCGAGCCATGTTACACAGCGGCGCAGTAGCCTAGCATCCTTGCCGGTCGCAATTCACCGACAACTGTTCGCAAGCTTCGACGTCGGCGATTCGTCTATGCACGTAGTACAAGTCTGACAGCGAGCCTGTACCTCCACGCGTCGCTCGCCTTACTTAAATAGGTTAACCTGGTTTAAATATGTCATCTCTCTAGTCTTCGTCCGTTTGAGGAATGCACGGCGCACCGATCGCCAAAGAATCGCGGCATTGTGAAGGGCAAATCATTGAAAATTCTTATTTACAGCGCGAATTTTGCGCCGGAACAGACTGGAATCGGCAAGTATTCCGGCGATATGGCGGCCTGGCTCGCTGAACATGGCCATGAGGTTCGCGTGGTTAGTGCGCCCCCATACTATCCGCGCTGGGAAGTCGATCCGCGCTACCGCGGCCGGTTGTTTCAGCGCGAGCAGTGGCGGGGCGTCAGCGTTTGGCGCGCGGCGATTTGGATTCCAAAGTCGCTGGGCGGCTTGAAGCGGGTGTTGCATCTGTTGTCCTTCGCGATGACGTCGTTTCCGCTGATGCTATACCAGCTGTTGTGGCGGCCGAATTTAGTGATGGTGGTAGCCCCCGCGTTCATTTGCGCGCCGGCCGCTCTGCTGACGGCGCGTCTCGCCGGCGCAGACGCTTGGTTACATATGCAAGATTTCGAGGCGGACATCGCGTTTCGCATGAACATTCTGCGAGGCAAAATGCTGCAGCGCGTTGTGATGCGCATGGAAGGTTGGGTGCTTAAGCGCTTCGACGTGGTGTCCACCATCTCCGGCCGCATGATCGACCGGCTATTGCTCAAGGGTGTCGAGGCCAAGCGCATTCGATTTTTCCCCAACTGGGTCGACAGCGGCTTGATCAAGACCACCAGCAGCGTCAATAGCTATAGATCGACGTTGGGAATTGCTCCGCAGACGACGGTTGTTCTATTTTCCGGATCGCTTGGCGACAAGCAGGGGCTGATGGTGGTTCCGGCAGCGGCGCGCGCCCTGGCCGATCGCAAAGATGTCGTGTTTGTAATCTGCGGCGATGGGGTGATGAAACCGCAGCTTGAAGCTGCATGCGCGGATTTGCCCAACACGCGTTTCATGCCGCTGCAACCTTTCGAGCGTCTCGGCGAGTTACTGTGCATGGCCGATGTTCATTTGTTGCCGCAAAGCAGTCAGGCGCAGGATCTGGTGTTGCCGTCGAAGCTATCCGGCATGCTGGCGAGCGGACGCCCGGTCATTGCAACCTGTCATCCCGGCACCGAACTCGACGCCGTAGTGACCAATTGCGGTCTCGTAGTACCGCCTGAGGACAGTGAAGCGGTGGTGCGCGCGGTATGCGCGCTCGCCGGTGACGCGGCGCTACGCGCTCGACTGGGGCGCGCCGCGCGCCTCTACGCGGAAACTCATTTTGAGCGCGACGCCGTGTTGAGCCGGATCTTTGCTCCTTATGAAGATGACCAAGACGGTGTTCCCAATGACGTCGCCGCATAGTCCTTATCGAGTACGCGGTCAACCGTTCTGCATCGCCGGCGTTGCTGCAGCGCTGTCCTTTGCCTGCTGCAATGTCCTGTACGCAGGTGTCGAGATCGTTGAGCCGCGCGATACATTGGACACGGCGATTGCGGGTCCTGCCTTACTCGGCGGGTCGGATGCGAATGCCTTCAATGTGTCGCTGGCAGATCACCAGTATTACGACACCAACGTGTTTCGCCTGCCCACCAACGTTGACGTCAAAACCGCGGTCGGCCCGAACGCCTCGCGAAGCGATTGGATCAATTCGCCGCAGGCCGCGGTCGAAGGGCAGTGGGGCATCGGCAGGCAGGTTTTCGATGTCGCCGTCAATGTGCAGGACAATCGCTACTTCGACAACTCCGCCTTGAACAATGTCTCGACCAATGACCACCTGCTGTGGAACTGGGGCATCGGCGGCGTCCTGACCGGTCAAGTGGGTGCTTCGTACTTGCGCGATCTGGTGAGCTTCGTCAACGCGACGGATTTCGCGCGGACGATCTACGGTCAGCAGCAGTATTTCGGCGCCATCCGCTATCAAGTGGGGCCGCACTGGACGGTGTATGGCGGCATTCTTGACACCATCGCCTCGGTGGACACGGCCAACAGCAACAATTCGCGCAGCACCGCCGTCGATTTAGGCGCCGAACTGGCGACTGACGCCCTTAGCACCTTCGGCGTGGACTACCGGTACACGGATGCGCGCTATCCCAACGGCATCGTGGTCAACACGGTGGCTTTCGATCCCGATTACCGCGAGGACCGAGCCCGATTCTTAGTGAAGCGACCGTTGACCGAAAAGACCACCTTGGACTTGAGCGTGGGATATCTGCGACGCGATTACGTCAATTCCCTCATCGGTTCGTTCAATGGGCCAATTTGGCGCATCACTGCGGGGTGGCAGCCGACGGATAAGACTCAATTATTATTGACGACCTGGCGAAACCTGCAGGCCTATCTGACCGACCAAAGCAATTACTTTCGATCCACGGGCGTGAGCTTGTCACCGCTGTGGAATCCGACCGAGCGGATCGCCGTGGCGCTCACGTTATCGAGAGAAACGCAGACCTTCATTGGCTCCAGCAGCATTTTGGCAGTCCAGGCGTCGCGGCACGATACGGTCAATGGCGCAGTCGCTAGCGTGAGCTACGCGGTGACGCGCGCACTGTCTTTGGATGCGGCTTTTCATCATGAACAACGCGGTGCGAACTCGGATGTCAGCTCCTACGCCGACAATCTGATCAGTGCGGGCGCGAAGTTTGTATTCTGACGGTACCGGAAAGGAGACTTTGGAGTCATGCCTATGACATTGAAATCGATCGGCTCCTGCGTTATTGCGCTGGCGCTGGGCGCGCCTTGCCTGACGATGGCGGCGTCCTCACAACTGTGTCCCAGTAACTCGACGCCGCCGCCGGGCGCCCAGGCTCTGGGCTATACCAAGCAGTTGTTTTGCGTGGTGCCGACGATGTCGGACATCTCGTTGTCGGACAGTGCAACCGCGAAACTCTACAGCGGCTCCTGGTACGCCAAGGCGCCGGTGCCGCTTTCCAAATATTTGATGAGCGGCTCGACCCTGGTGTTGGACAACGGCGGCGGTCTGATGACCGAAACTCGCGCCTCTGGGCCCGGTCAACTGCCCCTGTTGCTGGCATCGGCAGGGTTTTATGTCGAATTCAGTGAAAGCATTTCGGACAATGACCCCGATCATTTCCCGGCGGTATGGCTGATGCCGCAAGAAC
>JAXDQN010000234.1:0-4443 GCA_034667865.1 Gammaproteobacteria bacterium | reverse complement strand
TGGTATCGGGTGCGGACACGCCCAGGATCTTCAAGCCGTTGCGGATGACCGTTTGCGCGGCCAGCGCCAGATCGAGTCGCGCATTGCGCACGCCGGCATCGTCAACGATGAACTGGTGCGCGCTGTAATAAGTATGAAAATCGTTGGCCAGGTCGCGCAGGTAGTGCACCAAGATGTGCGGCGCCCGCAGCACCGCGCACTGTTGCAGGATTTCCGGAAATGAACTCAGGCGCTTGATCAGCTGCACTTCCTGTGGTTCGGTCAACCGATTCAATGCCGCGATTCCGTCTGCCACGTCGTGTTGCAAGCCGCGCTCGCGCAACTGTCGCAACACGCTGCTGACGCGGGCGTGGGCATACTGGATATAGTAGACCGGATTGTCGTTGGAGCGCGCCTTGGCGAGTTCCATATCGAAGTCCAGATGCTGATCGTTGCTGCGCATGACATAGAACAGGCGCGCGGCGTCATTGCCGACTTCCTTGCGCAGATCGCGCAGCGTGACGAACTCGCCGGAGCGCGTCGACATTTGCGCCTTCTCGCCGCCGCGATACAACGTGACGAACTGCACCAGCCGCACCTCGAAGCAATCCGCCGGACCACCAAGAGCGATCAGGCCGGCGCGCAGACGCGTGATGTAGCCGTGATGATCGGCGCCCCAGATGTACAGAAGGTGCTCGAAGCCGCGCTCGCGCTTGTTGAAGACATAGGCGATGTCCGAAGCGAAGTAGGTCTTGATGCCGTTCTCGCGCACCATGACCCGGTCTTTTTCGTCGCCGTATTCGCTGCTCTTGAACCACAGAGCGCCATCCTTCAAATAGGCCTTGCCTGCCGCCTTGAGGGCGTCGAGGGCGCGGTCCACGGCGCCGCTGTCGGCCAAAGACTTCTCCGAAAACCAGCAATCAAAACTGACGCCAAATTCGAGCAGATCGTCGCGGATGTCGCCCAGGATTCCATCCAGCGCCAACTTCAGCACCCTGGCGTATGTGGTATCGCCGATCAACGACCGCGCGCGCGCGATGACGGCGTCGATATACACATCCTTGTCGCCGCCCTGAGGTTCGTCGGCAGGCAGGTTTTTGAACAGCTCAGCCGCCGGACGACGCAGGGCGAGCCCGTCGGAGGCGAATAGTTGCTCCGCAATGGCAACGATGTAATCGCCGCGATAGCCGTTCGCAGGGAACGTGAAGCGCTCACCGCAGCGTTCCAGGTAACGCAGCCAGGTACTTACCGCCAAGATTTCCATCTGTCGGCCGGCGTCGTTGATGTAGTACTCGCGCTGCACTTGGTAGCCGACGGCATCGAAAAGATTGGCCAGGGTCGCCCCGAAGGCTGCATGGCGGCCGTGACCCACGTGCAGCGGTCCAGTCGGATTGGCCGATACAAATTCCACCTGGATGCGCTTGTTGCCGCCGAATTGCGAGCGGCCGTAGGTTTCGCCTTGCGCCAAGATCTGAGCAACTTGGCTGTGGTAGGCGCTGTCGGTCAGGAAGAAATTGATGAATCCGGCGCCGGCGATCTCCACCTTCGCGACCGCCTCATTCGCGGGCAGCATTTGCACCAGAGATTCGGCAACCTTGCGCGGGTTCTGGCGCGCCGCCTTGGCAAGCCGCATGGCGAGATTGCTGGCGAAGTCGCCATGCTGGGGATCGCGGGTGTTTTCCACCTCGATCACGGTGTCGCGGGCGGCGGCGGGCACCAGTTCTTCGGGCATGGCGCCGAGGGCCTGCCTGAGCAGGGATTCAATCAAATTCTTCAAGAGCGGATCCGTCAGTGTAAAGGGCGGAGAGTTTAACGCAATCTGGTCAATCCACTTCGAGCGGATCTACGTCGATGGACCAACGCAGGCCGCTGGGTCCCGGCAGGGATTCCACTCGCGGCAGCCAGCGCAGCAAAAAGCGCTGCAGCGAGGAT
Source organism: Gammaproteobacteria bacterium (assembly GCA_034667865.1). Lineage (GTDB taxonomy): Bacteria > Pseudomonadota > Gammaproteobacteria > Steroidobacterales > Steroidobacteraceae > Bog-1198. The sequence continues at coordinate 2,532 of JAXDQN010000234.1, read as the reverse complement.
CTTGCGGCCGTCTCGATCAGCAAGTGCGCTCGAAAGTGATCGGCCCGGCGCGCGATCAGTGCGGTGGCGGGCCCGAGGACTTTGACGGTGGGATGCGTCGCATCGCGGGATTCGTCCAAGCCGCGGGCCGATTCCAGGGCGGCATACAAGAACGCGTCCAAGCCGTCGCGATCCTTGGCCTCCGCGCGCAACAGTGCCAGCCTCGAGTACGGAGGCCAGCCTGCTTCGCGCCGCTCCTGCAGCGCGCTGCTGGCAAAGCTTTCGTAACCTTGATCAATCAGTCGATTGAGCAGCGGATGTTCCGGGAACTGGGTTTGAATCATGACTTCGCCGGCGCGGGTTTCGCGGCCGGCGCGACCGGCGACCTGCGTGATGGTTTGCGCCAGACGCTCGGTGGCGCGAAAGTCGCTGGCAAACAAGCCCTGGTCTGCATCGAGGATCACCACCAATGAGACGTCCGGAAAATGATGTCCCTTGGTTAACATTTGCGTGCCTACCAAGATGCGCGCTTCGCCGCTATGCACCCGGTCCAGCACCAGCTGAATCGATCCTTTGAGAGATGTGGAGTCGCGGTCGAGTCGCGCGAGGGGTGCGTCCGGGAACAAGCGCGCCAAGGTTTCCTCCACCCGCTCAGTGCCCTGGCCGACGGGCACCAGCGGTTGGCCGCAATTGCCGCAGGTGGCGGGGATGGCGGCGTGGGCCCCGCAGTGATGGCACCGCAGCTGCTCCGCGCGTCGATGTAAAGTCATGCGCGCGTCGCAATGCGCGCAAGGCGCCACCCAGCCGCAAGCGTTGCAGAACAGGCTCGGCGCATAGCCGCGTCGGTTCAAAAATACGATGATCTGGCCACCGGCCTGCAGATGGCGGCCGATGGCTTGGATGGCCGGGCCAGACAGTCCCTGTTCGATGGCGTGCTTGCGCAAGTCCACCAGCGCCATTCGCGGCGGCCGCGCAGCTCCGGGGCGCTGCGGCAAGACGTGCTTGAAATAGCGGCCGCTAGCTGCGTTTTCCAGGGTTTCAAGCGAAGGAGTCGCCGAACCCAAGACGATGGGAACATTGGCTCCGCGTGCGCGCATTACGGCTAGGTCACGCGCCGAATAGCGAAAGCCCTCATGCTGTTTGTAGGAGGCGTCGTGTTCCTCGTCCACCACGACGAGTGCAAGCTGGGGCAGCGAGGTGAATACGGCGGACCGCGTCCCGATGATGATCTTCGCCGCGCCGCTGTGCGCGGCCCGCCAAGCATCGCGCCGCTCAGCGTCGCTCAAGCCCGAGTGCACCACCTCGACTCCGGCGGTGAAATAGTCGCGAAAACGCTGTACCAATTGCGGCGTCAAGGCGATTTCGGGCACCAGCACCAACGCCTGTCCGCCATCGGCAATTGCGGCTTCGATAATCCGCAGGTAGACCTCGGTCTTGCCGCTGCCCGTTACGCCATACAGTAGGTGCGCCGCAAATTTGCGAAGCGTCGACAATATGGAGTCCACGGCCGCGTGTTGCGAGTCGGTGAGCTGCAGGCGCGTCCGCGAGGCTCGCGCGGCCGCAGCCGCCGAGGGCTGAGCGGGAAGCGCCACGATCTCACTCGATGCCCAGCCGCGCCTCAGCAGCGATCGAAGCTGTTCCATTCCGAATAGGGTGGCTGCTTCCGCGATCGACGCATTCGGGCGCTGCGCCAACCAGGCCAGCAACTTCCGCTGTCGCGGTGCGCGGCGCGACGAGGGGGCGGCGATCTCAGCTTGGCCCTGGTCGGTGATCTTGCAGATTTCGGTTGAATCAGCCACCGGCTGACCGTTGCGCAAATTGATGGGCAGCGCCGCGGCATACACTTCGCCAACCGGATGATGGTAATACTCTGCCGCCCATCGCAGCAGATCGAAGGTCACCGGATCGTAGACCGACCGATCATCCAGAATTTCCGCTACCGACCGCAACTTTGAAGAAGCGACGGTCGAGTGCGAGACGATGCCAACCAAAATGCCGATCAGCCGTTGCCGTCCGAATGGCACGCGTACACGCACACCCAGCGGCGGCACTTGCACGGTCTCCGCGGTTGACTGCATTGGCGGCAGATAATCGAACACTCGGCGCAGCGGTGTGTCGATTGCGATTTGGAAAATCATCCATCCTTTTTTGTCCACAAAAGCTGTGGATAAGTCTGTTGAAAACCGGGGATCACAGGGCCTAAGTGCCCGTTCCGTTTCGGGTCGCGTTCAAAATGGCGAAAAAGTATCCTAAATCGAAATGATTCTTTCTAAATCAATGGGTTAAAGGCGTCACTGGATGCCGCCTTGAGGTATTGATTGAAAATATTGCAGCCCGAGTCACATTCGATGTGCGTAAGTCGCTGATCTTACGGTCACCGTCCGTCAACCGGCCATAAGCGTAGGCGTTATGCATGGGAATGGGAATGTTCGATCGATGGCAAGAGGACGCACATGACTTCGTTTGATACGCTGAACTCCGCTTGGATGGTCTGGGATACTCCCGCGCCAGCATCGAGGGGAGCGATTCTGGAGTACACGAAGGATCTGGAGA
>JAXDQN010000233.1:0-4311 GCA_034667865.1 Gammaproteobacteria bacterium | reverse complement strand
AACCGGTCTCGGCCTCAATATTGCGCGTAAATTGGTGGAGGCCATGGCGGGCAGCATCGGATTTCATTCTGCGGCCACCCACGGCACCATCTTCTATGTCGAACTTCCACGAAGCGATGCTGCGCCTGCGAAGCTTCGCGCCCCCCAATTATCTGAAACCGCCGCCTACAGGATGCTGCTTGACTCCGCTGGTTCAGCCGTAACCGGCGCGAGGCCTGTGCCGAGACTTTTGTACGTGGAGGACGATGAGGACTTGATCAGCGTGATTCGTGCCGCGCTGGCCGGCAGAGTCGAGATCGTGGCTGCGCATAATTGTCGGGACGCAGAACGCTTGCTGCGCGAGCAATCGTTTGGATTGATCGTGCTCGACCAGTCGCTGCCGGATGGAAATGCGATTGCCTTGATAGATGGAATCGAGGCACATGAACCGCGGACGCCGATAATAATTCTCTCCGCCGTCGACGTGTCCCATGCCACGCGCTCAAATGTGGCTGCGGTGCTGATAAAATCTCAGGTCTCCGCAGCGCAAGTAGCGACGACGATTTTGTCTTATATGGCTGTGGCTACCGTTTGAAACATAGCGGTGCTTTGCGGCGCTGTTTGCCACGCAGCCTCCACGTGCTGGGCGAGTTGTTTGCTCAATTCCAATAAATGAAGCAGCTCGGCAGGTTCGCACTCTAAACCTCGGATTGCATTGCCTTCCATGAGTCCTTCGACCGTGCGGGCTATGGCGCCGCCCGCGTCGCTCACATCGGGGAAGCCGAACATGGCGCCGGCGCCATGAATCGAATGTGCAACGCGCTCGATTTCCTTGAAAACGGATTGATCTCCATTTTGGGCGAGCGGGATCAGATTCGCGAGATTCGTCACGTCGGAGCGCGCGCGCTGAAGAAAACTGGCTGTCAGCGAATCCTCTTCAATTCGTCCTCGGGACTCGGTGGCGGCGATAGTGGCGGTGGAACGCTGGCTTGCGGTGTCTTGCGCCGTCCATAGCGCGCACAAGTCGTCGTAGAGTTTTACAGGATCAAACGGCTTGACGATGACGCCAATCGCGCCGAGTTGAAGGAATTTGGCGATTTCCGGCGGCAGAGCTTTTGCTGTCATGAATACCACCGGAATACTCGCTAACAATGTGCTCGCGTGCATGCGCTTGAAGGTGCCGGGCCCGTCGAGGCCGGGCATCATCACATCCATAAGCACCAGATCCGGGCGGGTCTCGAAAGCGAGATCGATTGCCCGTTCGCCGGAGTCAGCGATGTACACCTGCAAATCGGGAATCTGGCGCAACGTCGCCTGCACGATGCTGCCAATGTCCGGATCGTCGTCGACGTACAGAATCGATTTAAAAGGCATGCGCGGGCAGCTTGTCGGCAGCAACAGCAACCCCGTCGGCCAGCCGCATGGGGCGGTTTCCCCACGGCCTACCGAGCACAGCTTGGGCCTGCGCAGCGGGCATCGGGCGCCCGAGCAGGTACCCCTGACCCTGGGGGCATCCCAGATCCTTCAACATCTGCACCTGCACTTCGGTCTCCACGCCTTCGGCAATGACCTCCATATCGAGTTCAGCGCCCAGCGATACGATTGAACGCATGACTGCGGCGCTCTTCCGATCGAGCGTCATCCGGTGAGTCAGGGATCGGTCCAGTTTCAGGCGGTCGACCGGCAGCCTTGAGAGGTAGCTGAGGCTTGAGTAGCCAGTTCCGAAATCATCCAGTGCGATTCGAACGCCGAGTTGCTTCCATTCTTCCAAGTACTCGATCGTGAGCGCGGGGTTGGCAATCAGAGCGCTCTCCGTGATTTCAAGTTCGAGCCGATTCGCAGGAAACCGCGAGAGCTCCAGTGCTCGCTCAATCACGGTGGAGAACTGCTCATCAATCTGCAGCGCGGATACGTTGACCGACAAGGTCGTGGGCCGGGAGCCGGTGTTGCCGCACGCGGATGCCGTCGCGCAAGCGGACTGCAGAATCCAGGCGCCCAGAGCGTGAATCATTCCCGCCCGCTCTGCGAGAGGAATGAAGACCGATGGCGCTACGCTCTCCCCACTGGATCGCGTCCATCGAGCCAGCGCCTCGACGCCGCACCCTCTGCCGCTGTCCAAGTCGTACTGCGGTTGGTATTCCACGCGCAGCGCGTTCAGGCGCAATGCCTCGGCGAGAGCTCGTTCGAGCTGAAATGACACATCCAACAGCTTCGGTGTGCAGCCGCATTGCGGGCTCAGGTCAATATCGCTTTCCAGCAAATGCGCCATAGGGATCCAGCGCTCGTCGCGCCCGCCTTCACCGGTGAGAACTTTGAATGGCTCGGCCACTACCTACTCCTCTCGCTTTCGGTCCTGATGCAGCTTAGCCAGGGGGAAATTAGACGGATGTAGGGGAAATCCATACACATTGCTTATAAAGCGCAACAAGACCGCGGTTATTGCCTGATTCTGAGCGCGCCGTCACACGGCAGGCAACTCGTAGTCCAGCACATAGCGGATTAAGGCAGATCGATTCGCGACACCCAGCTTCACCATAATGCGTCCCCGGTACGTATCGACAGTTTTGCGGGACAATGACAGATGCCGTGCAATGTCGGAACTCGTAGACCCGGCGGCGACAAGCTGCACTACTGCCCGCTCACGGCCGCTCAATCGCTCGAAGGGGCTCTTTGGGATCGGCTCACTCAATGCGCCGTCATCGAACATGGCGGCGATCGCGGGGCTGACGTATTGCTTACCGGCCAGCACCGCTTGCACGGCATGCAGTAGCTCTGACGCAGCCTCCGTTTTGAAAACGAAGCCGAGCGCACCCGCACGCAAAGCCCGGCACACCTGTTCCAACGTGTGGCATGCAGATAGGGCGATAATCCGAGTCCGAGGAAGCTCCGCGATGATGCGCCTGCTCGCTTCGATTCCGTTCAGAGCAGGCAACATGAGATCCATGATGATCAGGTGCGGTCTAAGCCGCTGCGCCGCAGAAACCGCTTCTTCGCCGGTCGCCGCAAATCCCACGACTCTCAAACCAGGCGTGCGCTCTAAAAGACTGGCGAGTCCGTCGCGTACGATACTGTGGTCGTCGACTATGAGAATCCGGGCCGGCGGTTCCGCCAATGTCGGACTCATTCAGTTTGACTTTTCAATATCAGCATGAGACTGAGTATGCGCGCATATGCGGCCAAGCTTCGTGATTCGACTGCGGGATCGCGATGGTGCAGCGCACCTGAGCTATGACTGCGATATCTGCGCGATCGTGCCGTAGATTCGTCAGATATCCGGACCGTCGTCTCGTTATGAGATAAATCGCATGGAAGTACCCCACGCGTTCAGTTTGAATGCCTTCATGAATCCCAAAGTACTCAGAGCAATTATCGATCCAGTTTGTTTGGCGAAGCCTGAGGCGGGATCCAGCATCTTGCTCGTCGATGATGATGCAGGCGCCATCCAGCTAGTGAGCGCTATTCTTACGGATGTCGGTAAATTGCGGTTCGCCACCAACGGGCATGACGCGCTGCGCTTGGCGCGTGAATCCGCACCCGATCTAATCTTGCTGGATGCGGAAATGCCCGGAATGAACGGGTTTGAGTTACTAAAGGCCTTAAAAGCAGAATCCCAACTGGCAGCCGTGCCCGTAATATTCATCACCAGCCATAGCGAGGCGGGTTTCGAGGTTTCCGCATTGGACATGGGCGCCGCTGATTTCATCGCGAAGCCTATGCGTTCGTCACGAGTTCTGGCCCGAGTTCGGACTCAACTGCGGATGAAACTCATGGCGGATGAGCTTCGGCGAACCGCGACGACCGATGCCCTAACGGGCGTCGCCAACCGGCGCCATTTTGACGAGTCTATCGAGCGTGAATGGCTGCGTGCCCGACAGGGCGGTGACCCCGTGTCGTTACTGATGATCGATGTGGATCATTTCAAACTTTACAATGATTTGTACGGCCACCCGAAGGGCGATGTTTGTTTGCAATCTGTTGCTCAGGCGTTGTTGAGCGCGTCCACAGGAGCCGCCGACCTGGTCGCGCGTTATGGCGGCGAAGAGTTCGCGATACTGCTGCCGCGGATTTCGCGCCGCCGCGCTCAAGAAGTCGCCAGACAAGCGCTCGAGGCGGTAGCGGCGCGCGGCATTCTCCATCCAGATACGGGAACCACTCACCATGTGACGGTGAGCGTCGGCATCACCTGCTACGACGATGTGAGTCCCTGCTGGGCAACATCTTTTGAGGGCGATGAGGCGAACACACTCTGCGGCGTCAGCGATTTGGTGCTGGCGGCAGACAAGGCTCTATATGCAGCCAAGCATTCTGGTCGCGCTCAAGCTCAGTTGCGCG
>JAXDQN010000232.1:0-3539 GCA_034667865.1 Gammaproteobacteria bacterium | reverse complement strand
TTTCTCGTGGGCTTCGATGCCACCGTGATCTCCGGCGCAGTACCGTTCCTCAAGACTTATTTCGATTTGGATTCCGCGGCGGGCAGTTTGAAGCTCGGCTGGGCGGTGAGCAGCTTGGGCTGGGGAGCCATGGCCGGCAACGCGTGCGCCGGTTATCTCAGTGACCGGTGGGGGCGGCGCTCGGTATTGCTGATGACGGCGGTGTTATTTCTGGCCTCATCGCTCACTGCCGCATTGGCCACCGATTTCGGCGTATTCATCGCCGCGCGCATTCTGGGCGGACTGAGTGTAGGCGCCGCCATCCTCACGGCCCCGGTTTATATTGCGGAAATCGCGCCTGCTCGCAGCCGCGGCAGCCTGGTGTCCGTCAATCAGCTGATGATCGTCATCGGTATTTCGGTTTCTTTCTTTTCCAACTATTTTCTGCTGTCGTTGGGCGAAAACAGTTGGCGCTGGATGCTGGGCGTGCAAAGCGTGCCGGCCGCGCTGTACTTCACGCTGCTGTTGTTTGTTCCCGAAAGTCCCCGTTGGTTGCTGACCAAGGGCCGCACCGCCGAGGCGCGATCGGTGCTCGAATCGGTGCAAGGCGCGGGCGCTGCGCGGGCGCAGATCGAAGTGATTACGGCCAGTTTTGCCAATAAGGCGCGCCGCGTCGGGTTCCGCGAGTTGTTTGCGGCACGGTTCAGAGTGCTGCTGCTGTTCGGGTTTGGCATCGCGTTTTTTCAGCAGGCCACCGGCATCAATGCGATTTTTTACTACTTGCCGACGATATTCGGGCAGGCGGGCGGCGAGCTGTCGAGCGCCTTTGCGCAGTCGATGTTGGTCGGGCTGGTCAATGTCGGCATGACCTTCGTGGCGATTTGGCTGATCGATCGACTCGGGCGAAGACCGCTGTTGAGCTTCGGCGTGGCGGGCATGGCAATTTCTCTGCTTACCATCAGCTGGGCGTTTCATGCGCAGGGTCACGAACGCATCGTGCTCATCGCCCTCATCAGTTATGTCGCGTGTTTTGCGATTTCCTTGGGGCCGGTCATGTGGGTGCTGCTGTCGGAGATTTTTCCGAGCGAACAGCGGGCGGCAGCCATTTCGGTGGTGGGGTTTTGGAATTCCTTGGTCAGCGCCAGCGTCACACTGCTGTTCCCGGCGGAAGTCGCTGCTTGGGGACCGAGCGGGACTTTTCTGGCCTACGGACTCCTCGCGGCATTGGGATTTGTTTTTTTGACGGCGCTTGCTCCGGAGACGCGCGGCAAGACGCTGGAAGAATTGGAAACGATGCTGGCGCGACCGGCGCGTGCAGGTGAAGTCCATTGAAATCGAAAATGCCCCGATCCACGCCCGGGAAAAGCGGTCCCCGCCCCGGCAAGTCCGCGACCTTGCGGATGGTGGCGCGCGAGGCGGGCGTTTCAGCCAGCACGGTGTCGCGCATCATCAACGGCACGGTCAATGTGAGCCCTGGCCTGAAACGTTCGGTGGATGCGGCGATTGCGAAGTTCGACTTCAGGCCGAACGCGGCGGCGCGCGGCCTGGCGCTCGGCAAGACGCTGACCATTGGCGTGGTTGCGCAGGCGATCGACAGCCCTTTTTATGGCGAAGGCCTGCGCGGCATCGAGTTGGCGCTGCGGGCGGGCGGCTATGCACCGCTCATCATGAGCGGCAACTGGCGCACCGAAGATGAGGACCGATGCGTGCAAGAACTCATCGCCCGAGGCGTCGATGGGGTCATCGTGTTTGCAGGTCGCTTGAGCGATGCGAAGCTCAAGAGCTACGCCAAAAGCGTGCCCATCGTCATCACCGGCCGCCAGCTGAAGGCGCAGCGCCTGTTCAGTATGCAAATCGAGGATGCCGAAGGCTCGATATTGGCGGTACGCCATCTGGTGGAACTGGGTCATCGCCACATCGCCTTCATTACGGGCTCAGAAAATCACCCGGACGCGATTGAACGGCTGCGCGGTTATCGCCAGGCACTCGAGGAAGCCGGGATCGGTTTTGACCGCAAATTGGTGGTGGTCGGTGACTGGCATGAGGAGGGCGGGGTACGCGCCACGCTGCAGTTGCTGGACTCAAAGCTGAAGTTCACCGCGCTGTTTTGCGTCAATGACCAAACGGCTTACGGCGCCTGCCTGGCCTTGTATCGGCGCGGATTGTCCGTGCCGCGCGATGTGTCGCTGATTGGCTTCGATGATTTGCCCTCTTCCACTTATCGGCTGCCGCCGCTGACCAGCGTGCGTCAATCCGTCGGCGAACTCGGTCAACGCTCCGCGCGCGCCATGCTCGATCTGATCGCCGGCCGCCGGCCCAAGTTCACCGCGCCCGCCGTTGAACTTGTGGTGCGCGAGTCGACGGACCGCAGCCCGGAATCGGCGGGATCTCGCGGCTCCTTTCCGCTTGCCGCGCATGAATAACCCACAGTCTCTTGCCGTCCTGGCGACGCGTTTTCCGCAAAACTTCATCTGGGGCGTGGCCAGCAGCGCTTTTCAGATCGAGGGCGCGGCGGCGGCGGATGGCAAGGGCGCCTCGATTTGGGATGAATTCTGCCGCATACCCGGCACGATCGCAGACGGCTCCGATGGCGCGACGGCATGCGATCACTACCATCGGCTCGAGGCGGATTTGGATTTGATCGCAGCGCTGGGGGTGAAGGCCTATCGGTTTTCAATTTCCTGGCCGCGGATTCAACCGGCCGGCTCCGGTGCGCCGCTGCAGGCGGGCCTCGACTTCTACAATCGGCTTGTGGACGGATTGCTGAGTCGGGGCATCCAGCCTTTCGCCACGCTGTATCACTGGGATTTGCCGGCTGAACTGCAGCATCAGAACCAGGGCTGGGCGCATCGCGATACGGCCTATCGCTTTGCCGAGTACGCGCATCACATTGCCACTGCACTCGGCGATCGCGTGCGCTCGATCGCGACCCACAATGAACCCTGGGTGAGCGCCACCTTGGGCCATGAAATCGGCATCTTCGCGCCCGGCATCAAGGATCGCGCCATCGCCATGCAGGTCTCCCATCACCTGCTGCTGAGTCATGGCCTGGCCGTCCAAGCGATGCGCAGTGTGCGCACCCATCTGGACCTTGGCATTGTGCTGAATCTTTCGCCCGTGTATGCCGCGAGCGATGCGGCGCTCGACCGGCAACTGGCCACTCGCGAAGACGGTCTGTTGGTGCGCTGGTACATGGATGCCGTGTTCAAAGGGGCCTATCCGAGCGATGTACTGGATCATTTGGGCGCCGATGCGCCCAAGGTCGAAGCCGCCGATGCGGCGCTTATCGCACAGCCGATCGATTTTCTCGGTGTGAATTATTACCACCCCATCATCTCCACCGCGGCGCGGCGTTTCTCGCCGACGCGCGACGGCGTACCGGTGACCGACATGGGTTGGGAAGTGGCGCCCTCGAGCTTCACTGAAATGCTCATCCGGCTCGATCGCGACTATGAGCTGCCGCCGCTGTTCATTACCGAGAATGGCGCGGCCTACCGCGACATCGTGGAACAGGACGGCATCAAGGATGAAGAACGGCGCGCCTATATCGAGTCGCATGT
>JAXDQN010000231.1:0-3739 GCA_034667865.1 Gammaproteobacteria bacterium | reverse complement strand
GGACTGTTGTAGGCCGTATTGCCTTGGTCGGTGCGCAACCACAATGCCTATGGCAGTTGGTCGTTCCTGCCGCACAACAGCGGCGTGGTGTTGCATCAGGCCTACAATCCTGACAACCCGAACTCATCGATATGGATACCGTCCTTCGTGAATTATCTCGAGCCGGCGGAAATCTGGCGAGGTTACGCCGCGGAAGCGAGTCGGCGTGCGGACCGGCCCCTCTCGCCAGTGGAAGTGGATCGCTATTGGAAGACTCAGGCGCTGTCTTACATGGCACAAAATCCCGGGCAGGTCCTGGAAAACGCCTGGCGCAAATTTCTGAGGTTTTTTGCCGCCACCGAAATACCGATCAATCGTTCCTTAATTGAGGAACAAATGTTCTCGCCTGTGCTGCGCGCGCTCCCTATGCCCGCGGCCTGGCTGTTGGCCATGGGAATTGGCGGACTGCTGTTGCTGGGGCTCGAGGATCGGCGGTGGGTGATCGTTGCGGTGCCGATTGCGATGTCGCTGTTCACAACGGTGTCCTTCTGGGCTGAGGATCGCTTCAGATTCCATGCCATGGATATGTTGGCATTGGCGTCGGGCATCTGGATCGACTCCCTGGCCAGCGGGATCCGAGACCGCCGAAATGGTTACGTCGGCGTATTCTCGGCGGTCGCGGCTTCCATCGGGATTTGCTCGGTCGTCCTTGGCGCCGTCGTCGTGCGGTCGCCCCCGATCCGGTGGGACCACATCGTCTGGGGCTATGTGAAGATGGGTAAAGTCGATGACGCGCGTGTCATTGCGCAGCGCATCGCCCTTGAACAGCCGGGCAATGGACCCATTCTGGAAGCGTTGGGATTCACGGCCATCAAGCGGATGGATTTTGCCGAAGCCGCTCAGGACTATGAGCGCGCCATTGCGGCACGTCCGCGTTCGCATGTTGCGCACTACAATCTGGCGAAGGTCTATCTGCAACTGGGAAATCGCGCGCGGGCCTTGGAAGAAGCCAAAGCGGCGGCGGATTTGAATCCCTCTGCTGACTATTTAGGGTTGGTCGGACAAGTTGAGGCCGCCCCTTAATGGCGAACTTAAAGCCCACCAGGGGGTCGGATCAAAGGTCGCCTTTGTGGTATCTTTGTCACATAACTTAACCCGGCTTTACTTAATGCTGAATCAAAGAACACTGAAGAATTCGATTCGTGCCACCGGGGTGGGACTGCACACAGGTAAGAAAGTCCTTATGACGCTGCGGCCGGCGGCCCCGGACACCGGAATTGTGTTTCGGCGCACCGATTTGGATCAGCCGGTCGATATCCGCGCCCACGCTGAAAACGTCGGCGACACCATGATGGGCACCACGTTGCACCGCGACGACATCAAGGTGTCTACCGTAGAGCACTTGCTGTCGGCGCTCGCGGGATTGGGCATCGATAATGCTTTGGTCGAGGTCAGCGCGGGTGAAGTACCCATCATGGATGGTAGTGCGGGCCCCTTCGTATTTTTACTGCAGTCAGCCGGTATCGAAGAACAAAAAGCTCCCAAGCGATTCATCCGCATCTTGGAGAGCCTGCAAGTCGATGACGGCGACAAATGGGCACGCTTCGATCCGTACGACGGCTTCAAAGTAAATTTCGAAATCGAATTCAATCATCCGACCTTCAAGAAACATTCGCAGGTCGCTTCGATGGATTTTTCGACGACCTCATTCTTGCGCGAGATCAGCCGGGCGAGAACCTTCGGCTTCATGCGGGATTTGGAAAGCCTGCGCGCGCGCAACTTAGCGCTCGGCGGCAACATGGATAACGCCATCGTGCTCGATGACTATCGGGTCTTGAACGAAGACGGTTTGCGATACGAAGATGAATTCGTGAAGCACAAGATTCTCGATGCCATCGGGGACTTGTACTTGCTGGGGCATAGCCTGATCGGCGAGTTCAGCGGCTTCAAGTCAGGTCATGGCCTCAATAACAAGTTGCTGCGCACATTGATGAGTACCGAAAGTGCGTGGCAGGAAGTGACTTTCGAAAGCCTAGCCGACGCGCCGATTTCCTACGTAGCTGCGGCTGCGGCGCGCGCCTGAGGGCGGCACTGGTAGAGTCTCAGTGCCCGCGGGTCGTCCGGCGATTTTCCGGGCTGAATCGCGATCGGTTCTCGATTCAGTTTTACGCCTGTCATCAGATAGTCAAAGGCGCCTAAATCGCAAATTCCCTCTAGCTGCTGGCTCGATCGTATCGAAATCGCGCCGCCGGACTCCCAGCCTAAGGTGGCTTCGGGCGGAATGAAGTCTTTCAAAGTCTCGGCCCTATGTTGAAGCTCAAGGGCAGTAGCACGCGAAAAGACCATGCCGGACGATTGGGCAGTGGAAATGTAATTTGGGCGGCCCAGCAATAGCCAAACGGGCAATGGCGACTGCACGGATAAAACTTCCGCACCCGGCGGAAGTTTCGCGCGCCACGACGCATATTGCAAAATCATGGCCGGCGAAAACTCCTGCTCGAACCATGGTTCGGCCATCGTCGGCACGACCAACGCCGCTGCCGCCACGCTCAAACATCCCACGGCAATCGTTGCCGAGCGCCGCTGAAATCGCAGCCACCACCATGCCGCGGCGATCAGTGCCACCGGCGCGAGTCCGTCGCGGCAGAAGCTCATCAGCTTCTTGAATGCAGCTGGCAAATGCGAGTCAATATAATGCGACTCGGTGAACTCAAAGTCCGACGCGAGGCGCCAGAGAATGCAAATCGCCAACATTCCGCAGGCGCCGTAAAAGAAGAGTCTAGCGTGCTGCGGCGCGATTCTTGCGGAAAATGCCTGGCAGGCAATGGCGAAGGTTAAGGCAATCAACGAAAGTTCACCGGATTCGAAGACCCAGGCGCTCACCAGCAACAATGCCGCGGCCGATCCTGCCTTTGATGAGTGCCATTGAGATTCTATGATCTTAGGCATAAGTAGTGCGGCCGCGATGGATCCAAGCCACTGCCACCGCCAGGACTGCAATTGGGTGAAGAGCGTCAGATGCAAAACATCGCACGTCAGCAGGCTCAATGCTAAACCCGACAAGACTACCAACAGGGCTACCAAAGCAAGCGAGCGCGCCTTTGAGACGGGCAGCGACATCACTCCAATGGCCAACGTCGTTATACTGAGCAGCGCCCGACTCCAGTCATCCAAATTCCAGTGAACAAGAAATAAATACGGGCTGCGGTTCTTCACCAGCACCCACCACGTAGGGTCAAATCGCCCCCATTGGCCCATGGGCATCCACGCCGCCTCGGCAATCAGAAGCAGTGCAGCAAGCAACATGATTAGAATCACCAGCCGCGGGTGTCGTAGACCTATGTACAGCCAGCAAAGAGCTGCGATTCCGGCAGCGGCCATGATGGGGTGAAACAAGGCAGCGACCGCCAAGAACGCAAAGGCCAGTTTGCGCCGTGAGTGCAAGGCGCAAGCGATACTTGCCAACACCAGCGCTTCCGCCGCCATGCGCGGTGTTACGAAGGCTTCGATACAAGTAAAAACTCGATCGGCCCCGTATTGGGCGGGGACCGCAATGAAAATCGCACACCCGAGAAGGGCTAACGATGAGTTGGTCACCGTGCGTACGAGACACCAGGCACTGACGATCAGAGCCAGCTGAAACGTCAGGGTTAGCGCGGCGGCGGATCGTTCAATTCCCCAGGCGTTTGCGGCCGCGGCGTATAGCGAACTAAAGATGCTAAATCGGTCTTGGGAACCAAAACGCAGGAATACGTCTTGT
>JAXDQN010000230.1:0-2633 GCA_034667865.1 Gammaproteobacteria bacterium | reverse complement strand
GTTACTTGGTATCGGAGGCGGTGGTTGGGCCGCATCTTGCGGATCAGTTGTTGTTGCCTATGGCGCTCGCGGGGGGTGGGGAGTTTCTGACCATGCCGGTGACGCAGCATTTTGAGTCGCATGTGGAGATCATCAAGGCGTTTCTGCATCGAAAGGTTGTCGCCGAGAACAAGGGCGAGTTGGTGCAGGTGCGGGTGGGGTGATGGCATTGGGTTCGGAATTCGCGGGAGTGACTTCATGCCAGTTCAGCTGAATCATACGATCGTCTGGTGTCGCGACAAGAAGCGATCCTCCGCGTTTCTGGTCCGAATTCTCGGTTGCTCCTCCGCGGTGCCGTTCTACCATTTTTTGGTGGTGCAACTGGCCAACAATGTTTCGCTCGATTTCATGGAAAAGAGCGGGCCTATCACGGTTCAGCACTACGCATTCCTAATCGAGGAGAGCGAATTTGACGCGATCTTCTCCCGAATTCGCGACGAGGGGTTAAGTTACTGGGCCGATCCGGGGAAATCCCGCGCTAACGAGATCAACCATAACGACGGCGGTCGTGGCGTTTATTTCGACGATCCCGATGGTCACGTGCTCGAGGTCATCACGCGTCCGTATGGAAGCGGATGAGAATCACGTGACTTTCGAGCCATTCGCTATACTGGCTCAAGGTCAAACTGTCGAGCGCAACGGGTCAAATTATTTTCAGAAGTCGCCAAACGATCTTCATATAATCGCGCGCTTCCTCGATCCAGGTACGCCACATGCTGTTCAAGAATCTGTTCGTCTATCGCTTGCCCGCTGATTGGTCCTGGACGGCCGGCGATCTTGAGATGCGACTCGGCGGCCATCCGCTGCGGCCCTGCGGACATTTCGATATGCTGACTCGCGGGTGGCAACCGGTGACCAAGGGTGGCCGGTTGCTGCACACGGTCGGACAGCATCACATGCTGTCTCTGGGGACGAATCAGAAACTCTTGCCCGCATCCATCATTCGGCAGGTTGCCGAGGAACGCGCCGATGCTCAGGCAATCGAACAGGGCTTTCCAGTTGGTCGCAAACAGATGCGCGATATCAAGGGGCAGGTTGCCGACGAGCTGCGAGCGCGGGCATTCACGCGGCGAACCACCACCCGCGCCTGGATTGATTCGCGCAACGGATGGTTCGTCATCGATGCCGCCGGTGCGCCCCGTGCGGAATCAGTGCTTGAGACTCTGGTGGCGACGCTTGACAGTTTCGTGCCCGCACCCCTGGAGGGGGCTCGCTCCCCGCATGTGTTCATGACATCGTGGCTCATGCAAGGTGATGCTCCCTTTAGGTTTACGATCGATGATGACTTGGAGTTGCAGGCGGCGAATGAGACGAAATCAAGTGTTCGTTATGTGCGTCATCCACTCGACGGTAAGGACATCCGCGCTCATCTTGCCGCAGGGAAGTACCCCACGCGCATGGGGTTTACCTGGAACGGGCGTGTTTCGTTCGTGCTGACCGACAAACTCTCCTTGAAACGGATCGAATTCCTCGAGGTGGGCAAAGATCAGACCGACTCTGAAGAAGTGGATCCGGCTGAGCAGTTCGATATCGACTTCGCCGTCATGGCCGGCGAACTCTCTGCGCTCCTGACGGATCTCGCTCACATCATCGAGTCACCGCAATCGTCGGAGAATATGGGAGCGCAGAGCAAGGTCGCCTGAGTTGTATTAGCAGCTGAGGTCAGTTGGGTGCTGATCGTCAGTGCAATTTCTACAACAAACAATGCGGACGACACGTTAGCAATCCCTCCCGCTAACACGGCTTGACACACGTCATGCGTCGGCGTCGAATCGTTGCGGGTTGCAGGCGGCACGCTTCAAGTTGCGACCGCCATGCCTGCTCGGATGACAACACTTGCACGGCAACGGGGGAAATTTATGATCACAGCACGACGAGTCAGGGCTTTCGGCATTTCGGCTGCCGCATTGCTCGCTACTTCCATCGCATTTGCGCAAGGAGGCGACAAGAACTTCACTGAGCCAGGTCCGTTAACTGGTTCAGTGCCGAAAGCCACATGCGGCCGGGGAGACCATATCGAGAGTGGCCTACAAGGCCAAACCACACCGGAAGAGAGATCCAGCGGCGACTCCGAACGCGCGTACGGTTGCAATCTAGCGTTAGTCTCGCAATTCAAAGGCGAGGGCTCGGTTTCACAGAACGGCCCAGCTTATCTAGGCAACTGTGCCTACTACGCCACCAACGACAATGCCCAACAGAAGCATCTAGGTGTGGCGGTGCTCAATGTCTCGAACACGTCGCATCCGGTGGCCACTGCCTATTTGGCGGATACGCCGTCGATGTTGAATCCTCACGAGACATTGAGGACACACGCGGGACGCGAGCTGCTTGCGGCTGCCCAGAACAACGGACCGAACTTTGCTGTTTACAGCCTGGCGCACGATTGCCGAGAGCCGAAGCTGTTGGCCAGCATCGACTTGCCTGGCAGCCAAGCCCATATGGGCAACTTCGCGCCGGATGGCCGCACTTATTATCTCGGACAGAATAACCGCGGCATCGGCGGTTTCGTTTATCCCGTCGATCTTGATGATCCGTCGAGTCCGAAGGAATTGATGCCATGGCAATACTTGGGCGATGGCAGACCGCACGGGATG
>JAXDQN010000229.1:0-4792 GCA_034667865.1 Gammaproteobacteria bacterium | reverse complement strand
CAATCTGAAGACCGGACGCACCATCGAGCGCACCTGGAAATCCGGCGACACCGTCGAAGCGGCGGACGTGGTCGACACGGACATGCAGTACCTGTACAGCGACGGCGATTTCTTCCACTTCATGGTTCCGGACACCTTCGAGCAGCTCACGGCCTCCAAGCAAGCGGTAGGCGAGGGTGCGCAGTGGCTGAAGGACGGCACGATATGCGTGGTCACGCTGTGGAATGGCGTGCCGCTGCAGGTGACTCCGCCGGCGCATATGGAACTGAAGGTGATCGAAACCGATCCCGGCGTACGCGGCGACACCGCCACCGGCGGCTCAAAACCCGCCAAGCTGGAGACCGGAGCCATGGTGCGGGTGCCGCTGTTCATCAATGAAGGCGAAATTCTGCGCATCGATACCCGCACGGGCGAATACCTGTCGCGCGGCAAAGGCTAGTTCCTACGAAAGCAGGCTAGGCGTTATCGATGCTGAAGCTCATGACTTCAGACAGGCGTGTCGCTCCCAGTGCGATCGCGACCACGCGGTCGAAGCCTAACGCGACGCCGGCGCAATCCGGCAGTCCATGCAGCAGCGCTGCCAGCAGGTTTTCATCCACGGGCGGTTGAGCCTGTCCGCGCGCGCGCCGCACATCCAAGTCCGCCATGAAGCGCCCGCGTTGTTCGGTCGCCTGCGCCAATTCGTGAAAACCATTTGCGAGTTCGATGCCGTCCAAGTACAGCTCGAAGCGTGCCGCCACGGCGTTTCCCGGTTTCAGACGCGCGAGCGCGGCTTGCGAGGCAGGATAATCGCAGACGAAACAGGGCCGCTCGAAACCTAAACGCGGTCCCACGACCATGCCCATCAAGAGATCGAGTTTGGCGTCGCGCTCGAGCGCCGAATCGCAATGGATGCCATGACGCAGTGCAGCTAGGGCAAGATCATGATCGCTGGATGCGAATGCATCTACGCCGGCGTGGCGTTGCAGCGCAGCCGAATAGCTGAGCCGCTCGGCAGCCATTAGATTGCGCAATCCCAGGAGCATATGCGCGAGCAGCGCCTCGACTTCATTCATCAGCGCGGCATCGTCGAATCCCAGCCGATACCATTCGATCATGGTGAACTCGGGGTTGTGCCAGCGGCCCTGTTCTTCGTCGCGAAACGCCTTGCACACCTGATAGATGTCGCCGCTTCCGGCCGCAAGCAGGCGCTTCATCGCGTACTCGGGCGAGGTGTGCAGGTAACGCGGCCCGCGCATGCCTGCGACCTGCGTGTGCAGCGAGTGCAGTTGCGGGTCGCTGACTGCGGCGCCGCTCAAGATCGGTGTCTCGACTTCCATCACGGCATGCTGCGCGAAGAAATCGCGCGCCCTTGCCAGAATGGCGGCGCGGGTTTTCAAAGCTGCGAGCGTCGCCGTCGGTTGCCAACACCGCGTGGCGCTCAATGCAAAGTTCCCAAGGACTGTCCGAGCCTGACGCTCAGGCCCGCTTTAACCTCGGGCAGCCATTGCGCGCGTCCGGCTTGAAACAACAGGATCACGGTAGAACCCATGTTGAAACGCCCAAGTTCTGCGCCGCGCTCCAGCACCACAGCCTGCGGCGGCAATACGCTGATCTCGCGGCGCGGCGCAGGCGCGATGTCGCCGGCCCACACGGTGGCAATGCTGCCCACATTCAGCGCGCCAACCAACACCAGGGCGAACTCCCCGTGCGCCGAATCGAAATGCGTCAACACCCGTTCATTACGGGCAAACAGCCGCGGTACGTACTGTGCGGTGATTGAGTTGACGCTGAACAGCCGGCCCGGCACGAACACCGTATTCTGCAGGCGGCCCTCGAGCGGGATGTGAATGCGATGATAATTGAAGGGCGCCAGGTAGATGGTGGCGAAGCTGCCGCCCTCGAAATGCCCGGCCCAGGGCTGGGCCGCCAACAAACCCGACAGCGAGTAGCGTTGACCCTTGGCTTGTAGTAGTGAATCCGCATCGATGCTGCCGGCTTCGCTCACCGTGCCGTCGACCGGACAGAGGATGGCATTGGCTTGCGGAGCGAAAGGCCGCTTTTCGGGCCGCAGCGCGCGGGTGAAAAACTCATTGAAACTGCCAAAGCTGAGCGGATCGGTTTGCACCGCGTCGTCCATGTCGACGGAGTACAGCTTCAGAAAACCCTTGATCAGCCAATTCTTGATGCCGGGCGCCCGGATTCGGGTGGCTCGCAGCACCAGGCGCGACAATGGGGGTTGCGGCAGCAGGTACTGCAGCCAAACGAACAGGCGTCCGCGACTCACGTGTGGCCGGAAACGATGCGCTGCAAATCGCCGCGCAGGGCATCGACCGTGAACGGGCCGCTGAGCACCGCGGCCAGCTTGCCGCCGGGATCGAGCACGAAAATTTGCGCCGAGTGATCCACGGTGTAGCTGCCGTCCGGCTCTTTGGCCGGTTGGATCACGACAGCCACACCCATACTGCGCGCGACCGCTTCGAGCGTCGGCTGTTGTGCGGCGGTGAGGCCGATGAATCCGGGATCGAAGTACGGCACGTACTTGGCCAGCTGCTCGGGTGTGTCGCGCTTCGCGTCCACCGACACGAAAATCACTTGGGGCACGACGGCGGCATTCTCAGTCCGCAGCCGCTTGTTGAGGGCCGCCAAGGTACTCAAGGTGGCGGGGCAGAAATCCGGGCAGTTGGTGTAGCCGAAAAACATGAAAGACCAGTGGCCGCGCAGGTTGGCCGTGCCAAAACCGCGACCCGCACTGTCGATCAGGCTAAAATCCGCCAGCTGACGGCTGGGCGAGAGCAATGTGCCCGTGGCCAGCTCCACCGGCGGCGGATGGCGCCAGTACAACGCCGCCGCTGCGCCCGCGGCGGCCACGATGCAGATGAGTACGAAGGACAACAGTTTCGATTGACCCGGCATGGCGCGATTATCCCACACACCGGAAACGGTCGGCACCTCCATTGAGCGATGCGCGCGCGCGCTCGACCGAGCGCGAGTGCATTTTGGTCATGGCACGTCCGAGGCCCGCGATGAAGCCGCGGAGCTGGTGTTCTTCGTGGCCGGCTTGCCGCATGAACTCGGCGGCGAGGGCTATCAGCGCGCGCTCACATCGCGGCAGATCAGCCGCATCGATGCCCTGCTGAAGCGCCGCATTATGCAGCGCCTGCCGCTCCCATACCTGACGCACCGGGCTTTTTTTGCAGGGCTGGAGTTGTATGTGGACGAGCGCGTGTTGGTGCCGCGCTCGCCGATCGCCGAATTGGTGCTGCAGCGGTTTGCGCCTTGGATTGCAGGACCGGTGCGGCGCATCGTCGACATCGGCACCGGCTCAGGCGCCATCGCCTTGGCCTGCGCCAAGGCATTCCCGAGAGCTCGAGTCGATGCGCTGGACATTTCATCGGCGGCGTTGCAGGTGTGCCGCCGCAATGCGCGGCGCTTGCATCTGGAAAAGCGCGTCCGCGCACTGCGTTCCGATTATTTCGCCGCCGTGCCCGACCGCCGTTACGATATCATTGTCAGCAATCCGCCTTACGTGGGCAGCGCGGAAATGCGCACGCTACCGCGTGAATACCGGCATGAACCGCGGTTAGGGTTGGCATCGGGCCGCGATGGTTTGGACGCCGCGCGGGCGATTTTGGCCGGGGCGCGGCGGCATCTCACGGCACACGGCATCTTGGTGGTGGAAGTCGGCAATTCCGAAGGCGCCGTGCTGAGGGCATTCCCGCGGCTGCCGTTTGTGTGGCCGCAGATCTCGATGGGCGGTGGCGGCGTGTTTGTGCTGCAGGCGCGCGATTTACCAGAGGAGGTGTAGTGTCAGGCAATACTTTTGGCCGCTTGTTCACGGTCACCAGTTTCGGAGAGAGTCATGGCCCCGTGCTCGGCTGCATCATCGACGGCTGTCCTCCTGGAATGAGCTTGAACGAAGCGGATCTGCAGGCGGACGTGGATCGGCGCCGCCCGGGGACCTCGAAGTTCACCAGCCAACGACACGAACCGGATACGGTGCAGATTTTGTCGGGCGTGTTCGAAGGCAGGACCACCGGCACGCCGATCGGACTGATGGTGGAAAACGAGGATCAGCGCTCACGCGACTACGACAAGATCAAGGATCGCTTTCGCCCGGGACACGCGGACTACACCTACACGCAAAAGTACGGCTTCCGCGACTATCGCGGCGGCGGCCGTTCGTCGGCGCGCGAAACGGTCATGCGCGTGGCGGCCGGCGCCATAGCGCGCAAGTATTTGCGCGAGAAGCATCAAGTCAGCATTCATGGCTACCTCGCGCAGATGGGCCCGCTGATACTGGACCCCGTGGAGCCACAGACCGCCTATGACAATCCGTTTTTCTGCCCCGACCCGAGCCGCGTCAAAGAACTCGAGGATTACATCTGGCATCTGCGCGAATCAGGCGATTCGATTGGCGCGCGGGTCACCGTTATTGCCGAAGGCGTGCCGCCGGGCTGGGGCGAGCCCGTGTTCGAGCGCTTGGACGCGGACTTGGCCAGCGCCATGATGGGCATCAACGCGGTGAAAGGCGTGGAGATCGGCGCGGGTTTTAAAGCCGTGCAGCAACGCGGCAGCGAACATCGGGACGAAATGACGCCCACGGGATTCAAGAGCAATCATGCCGGCGGTGTTTTAGGCGGCATTTCCTCGGGACAGGACATTGTGGTGAGCATGGCGCTCAAGCCCACCTCCAGCATCACGCTGCCCGGCGATACCATCGACATCAACGGCGCGCCGGTGCAGGTGGTCACCACCGGCCGCCACGATCCTTGCGTGGGCATTCGCGCCACGCCCATAGCGGAGGCCATGA
>JAXDQN010000228.1:0-10414 GCA_034667865.1 Gammaproteobacteria bacterium | reverse complement strand
GCGGTGCTTACCCAAACGCTCGACTACAAACGCTCGCCGGCGCTGCTGCATCCGGGCAATCTCAAGGCACAGCAAATCATTGCCGATGACATGAAGAAGCGGGCGGCTTGCCTGTTTGCCACGCCCTGTGGGCGCGGTTGTTCGATTCGCGCCAACTACCAGTCCACCACGGTGCACCTGCCGCCGGCCTTGGCCACCGGTAATCTCGACATCGTCACCGATGCCATGGTGACGCAGGTGGACCTGGGGACTGACGGCAAGGCGCGCGGCGTCACCTTCATCGACCGGACCACCGGCAGCGAACATCGCGCGGCAGCTCGCGTGGTGGTGCTGGCGGCCAGCGCCTGCGAGACGGTACGGATACTGCTCAATTCCCACAGCCCGCAGCACCCGCAGGGCTTGGCGAATTCCAGCGGCAAGGTCGGCCGCTATCTGATGGATACGGTGGGCAGTTCGCTGACCGGTCAAGTGCCGCTGCTGGAGGGCTTGCCGCCGCTCAACGAGGACGCCGCCGATGGCGATTCGGTGTACTCGCCGTGGTGGCTATATAAAGAGCAACACGCCGGCAAGCTCGGGTTCGCGCGCGGCTACCATATCGAAATCGGCGCTGGTCGCCGCATGCCGCGCATGAGCTTCATGAAGGGGGCGGAGTGGCTCACCGGCGGCAGCTACGGCAAGCGCTTCAAGCAGGACGCGCGGCGCTACTATGGCTCCTTCGTGGATTTCGACGGCCGTGGCGAGATGATTCCGAACGAGCAGTCCTACTGCGAAATCGACCCCAATACCAAGGACAAGTGGGGCATCCCGGTGTTGCGGTTTCATTGGCAGTGGTCCGCGCATGAGATCGGCCAGGCCGCGCACATGCAACAGACTTTTGCCGCCATCATCGAGGCCATGGGCGGCAGGGTGCAGGGCAAACCCCAAAGCGGCGCCGAGGCCATCGCGCCCGGCGGTTCCATCATCCATGAAGTCGGTGGCTGCATCATGGGAGAGAAGCCGCAGAACTCTGTCACGAATCAGTGGCATCAAACGTGGGATGTGAAGAATCTGTACATCGCGGACGGCGCGGTATTCGCCTCGAACGCGGACAAGAATCCCACGCTCACCATCATGGCGTTGGCGTGGCGCTCGGCGGATCACATCGTAAGTTCACTGCGGCGCAAGGAGCTGTAATGGACCGCCGCACCTCGATCAAATGGATGCTGGCGGCTTCGGCGGCGATGCCGCTGATGCGTCAGAGTGCGTACGCGCAGAGCACTACCGTGCTGGCGCAGCCCAAGACCAAAGACCCGGGCTCGGTGCACTACGAAAATGGTTATGGCACGGATCCCGATCTTATCAAGAGCTATCGTCCCGGCGATGTCTGGCCGCTGACCTTTACCGCCGCGCAGCGTCGCACCGCAGCCGTACTCTGCGACCTGATCATCCCGGAAGACGCGGTCTCGCCGAGCGCATCCAGCGTGGGGGTGGTGGACTTTCTGGATGAATGGGTCAGCTCTCCCTATCCGCGGCAGCGTGAAGATCGGCCGCTATTGCTGCAAGGCCTGCAATGGCTGGACGATGAGGCCATGAAACGCTCCAAGAACTTGTTCGCCGACGCGAATGCAGCGGTGCACCACGCGATTTGCGGCGACATTTGCTATGCCGCGGCGGTCGCGCCCGAATTTGCCCAAGCCGCGAAATTCTTTGCCTGTTTCCGCGATCTCACCGCCGGCGGCTTCTACACCACGCCCGCCGGCAGGAAGGACTTGGGGTATATCGGCAATGTGCCCCTGACCAGCTTTCCACCGCCGCCGCTCGAGTTGCTGCAGCAACTCGGTTTGCGCCCGACATTGAAATGAGCGACGCATCGCCATCCGCCGCTGCCCGTCTCGGGGTGGGCTTCATCGGCAGCGGCTTTAATGCGCGTTTTCACCTGCAGGCCTTTCAGGCAATTCGCGACGCCGATGTGCGCGGCGTTTGGAGTCCCAATCCGCAACACGCCGAGAGCGCTGCGGCTCTGGCACGCAGTTTGGACATCGGCGACACCAAGGCTTATGCCTGCATCGGCGACATGGTGGCGGATCCTGCCATCGATGCGCTGTGGTTGACCGGACCGAATCACGCGCGGCTGGATAACCTGCGCGAGATCGTCGCAGCCCTGGAAGCAGGCCGCGGCAGCTTGCGCGGCATCGCCTGCGAAAAGCCGCTGGCTCGCACTGTGGCCGAAGCCCGGCAAATGCTGGCGCTGATCAAGCGCGCCGGCGTCAAGCATGGGTATCTCGAGAATCAAGTATTTGCGCCGCAGATAGAAACCGGGCGAACCCGGTTGTGGGCGCGCGGTGCGGCGCTGACCTCGCGGCCTTACCTGGCGCGGGCCTCCGAAGAGCACAGCGGACCGCACGCACCGTGGTTTTGGCGCGGCTCGCGCGCCGGCGGCGGCGTGCTCAACGACATGATGTGTCATTCGGTGTTGCTGGTGCGGCATTTGCTGACGGAGCCGGGCGCGCCCCGAGCTTCGGTGCGGCCGGTGCGAATCACCGGACACATCGCCAGCTTGAAATGGTCACGGCCGCCGTACGCGGCGCAGCTGGCCAAAAGCTTTGGCCCAGAGATCGACTACGCGCACCAGCCATCCGAGGATTTTGCCAGCGTCATGCTGGAGTTTCAGACCAGCGATGGCCAGACATTGATCGGCGAGGCCAGCACCTCCTGGAGTTTTGTCGGCGCCGGCCTGCGACTATCCGCCGAGCTGCAGGGGCCTGAGTATTCGATGTCTTGGAATACCTTGGACAGCGGCTTGAAGCTGTTCTTTTCCCGCGCCGTGAGCGGCAAGATGGGCGAGGACCTGGTCGAGAAGCAAAACGCCGAAGTCGGGCTGATGCCGGTGGTGGCGAACGAAGCGTCGGCCTATGGCTACGAGAACGAAGATCGGCACTTCGTGCGCGCGTTTCTCGGCAAGGAAACGCCGTTGCTGAATTTCGAGGACGGGCTCGAGGTCGTGGAACTGTTGATGGCCGCTTATCAAAGCGCGGAAGAAGGCCGAACCCTGGATTTCCCGCCGCCCAAGCTGGCGGAGTTCGTGCCGGCCGTGGCGCGCGGCACTTGGAAGCCTAGATAACGAGGTTAGACATGTCGAGCACAATGCTTAAAGTAGTCACGCTGTGTCTGGCGGCGGCCCTGCCGGTAGTGGGAGTTGCCGCGCCCAAACCCTGGGAGGTGCTGTTCGACGGCAAGATCACCGACGCGTTCCGCGGCTGGCAGTCGGACTCCATGCCGCAAGGTTGGCAGGTCATCGACGGCGCTTTGACCAAAGACGGCAATGTCGAGGAATTGGTGACGCGCAAGCAATACGCGAATTTCGACCTGCGGCTGGAGTGGAAAATCGGCAAGGACGGCAACAGCGGAATCTTCTATCGGGCGACCCGCGAATACGATCACATCTATTGGAGCGGCCCGGAATACCAGCTGCTCGACGACGCCAACGCGCCTGACGGCAAGAACCAAATCACCGCCGCCGGCTCAGCGTACGGGCTGTACGCGCCGCCGGCCGACATCGTCAAACCCTTCGGCGAGTGGAACAGCTCTCGGCTGGTCGTGCGCGGCAGGCATGTCGAGCACTGGCTGAACGGCAAGAAGGTGGTGGAGTATGAGCTGAAGAGCCCCGAGTGGACCGCCAAGGTGGCAGCCAGCAAATTCTCGAAGTACCCGAACTACGGGTTGGCGAGCGTCGGCTACATCGGCATTCAAGGCGATCACCCCGGCAGCGTCGCCCTGCGCCACATCCGAATTCGCGAGCTCCCATGAAATCGGCGCGCCTGGCGCCGATGATGTTTTTCGAATACTTCATCTGGGGCGTGTGGTTCGTCACCATGGGCACGTACTTGGGCTCGGGACTGCACTTCACGGATTCGCAAATCGGCCTGGCCTACGGCGCCACCGCCATCGGCGCGCTGCTGTCGCCGTTTTTCATCGGCATCGTCGCCGATCGATTTTTCGCCAGCGAGAAATTGTTGGCGGCGCTGCATTTGGCGGGCGCGGCGCTGATGTGGCTGGTATCGCTGCAAACTTCGTTCGCAGGCTTCTATCCGCTGCTCATCGTCTATGCATTGTGCTACATGCCGACGCTGTCGTTGACCAATTCGATCTGCTTTCATCACCTGGCGGACTCGACCAGTTTCCCGTACCTGCGCGTGCTCGGGACCATCGGTTGGATCGCCGCCGGAATTCTCGTGGGCAAGGTGCTGCACGCCGATGCCCTGGTGCTGCCGATGCGCCTGGCCGCGGCCGGCTCGGTGATCATGGCGCTGTACGCGCTGACTCTGCCGCATACACCGCCGAAGGCCGCCGGCACCGCATTCAAATTGCGGGACGCCCTCGGTCTTGATGCGTTGCAGTTGCTCAAGCAACGGGATTTTTTGATGTTCGTGGTGGGGTCCTTCCTGCTGTGCATCCCGCTGCAGTTCTACTACACCTTTGCCAACCCGTTCCTGAATGAGATCAAGGTGCCCGAGGCGGCCTTCATTCAGACCTACGGCCAGATGTCCGAAGTGGGATTCATGCTGCTGCTGCCCTTGGTGCTGCGCGCCTTCGGCATCAAGGTCATCATGCTGGTGGGCATGTTGGCTTGGTCGCTGCGCTACTTCGCGTTTGCGAACGGAGACGCAGGCCCCGGCATGGGGTTGATCTATGCCGGTATTCTGCTGCATGGCGTTTGCTATGATTTTTTCTTCGTCGGCGGCCAGGTGTACACCGATCAGCGCGCCGGCGCGAAATTGCGCGCTGCGGCGCAGGGCTTCATCAATCTCGTCACCAATGGACTGGGCTATTTTGTCGGCGCCTTCGTATCGGGCGCCGTCGTGAGCCGTTACGCCACGCCGGCCCATGATTGGCACGCCATCTGGGTGGTGCCGGCCACGGCCGCATTGCTGGTTTTCGTCTTGTTCGCCTTGGCATTCCGGCCTCGCCGAGCCGTTGCCGTGGCGGGAGCACAGTGATTTTGCCCAGGTATTGCACGCTTTTAATCTCGCTGCTGCTCGGTGTCTCCCCGGCGCTGCAAGCCAAGCCGCAAGACAGCGGGTCGGCTGAGCCCGAGGGCGAGCTCGAGGCCAAGGCCAACGCCAATCCTTTCACGCAGCCGCCGGAGCTCGAACGGGATGTGCGTTTTTGGATTCGCGTCTACACCGAAGTCAGCACCGAGCAGGGATTGCTGCACGATGATTGGAATCTCGGCATTGTGTACGAGGTGCTGCGCTTCGATCCCAGTGCGTCGCCGAGACAGCGCGAGCATGCAGTGACGGCCGCCAAGGTGCGTTACAGCGCCCTGCTGCGTCGATTTGCAGCGGGTGACACCGAAAACTTGACCGCGCATGAGCGGCGGATTCTGCATGCCTTCGGCGCCAGCGCCTCGCCGGCGGTATTTCGCGATTCCATCGATCGCATACGTTTTCAGTTGGGACAGGCCGACCGCTTTCACGAAGGCCTGTTGCGGGCACAGTCCTTCGAGCGAAATATTTCCAAGGTACTGGCGCAGCGCGGCGTGCCGCCGGAGATCGGCGCCTTGCCGCATGTGGAATCCTCGTTCAACCCGGCGGCCTATTCACGGGTTGGCGCCGCGGGATTGTGGCAGTTCATGCCCTCGACGGCGCGGCGCTACATGCGGGTCGATTCACTGGTCGATGAGCGCTTGGATCCGTATACGGCCACCGAAGCCGCGGCGAATTTGATGCTCTACAACTACCGCCTGGTGGGAACCTGGCCGCTGACGGTAACGGCTTACAACCACGGCCCCGGCGGCTTGCGCCGGGCGCAGGAGGAACTGGGCACCAGCAATATCGAGGTCATCGTCAAGCGCTTCCAGGGTTCGACCTTCGGTTTCGCTTCGCGCAATTTCTACGTGGCGTTCCTGGCGGCGCTGGAAGTCGATCGCAATGCCGATAAATTCTTCGGGCCGTTGACGCACTTTCCGGATACCGAGAGCACCACCGTCGAATTACCGGACTATGTTGCGGTTGAGTCGCTGGCCAAGGCCTTCAAGGTCGACATGGGTGCATTGCGCGTGCTGAACCCCGCATTGCGGCCGCTGATTTGGAGCGGCGCGCGACTGGTGCCCCGCGGCTATCGGCTGCGGCTGCCTGGCACACCGCCGCCGGCGGAAATTGCGGCCGCTTTCGCGCGCCTGCCGGCCTCGCAACGCTACGTCGCGCAGCGCAATGACGGTATCCACAAGATGCGACGCGGCGAGACCCTGGCCAGCGTCGCTGCGCTCAGCGGCGTGTCGCTGAATCGCTTGCTGGGCGCCAATGGCTGGAGCGCCGGCCATGAAGCCGCCCGCGGTGAAGCGGTGAAAATTCCCGGGCCCACCTCGCGTGCCGAAGCGGCGGGCGGCGCACCGCCGGGCGGCGCTCCGCCCGCGAAGCCTGCGGCAGTTCCCGTGGTTGCCGCGAACGCGCCTGCGGCGACACCGCTGCCGGCAACCCCTGCGCAGCCGCCCAACGATTCGACTTTGGCGGGTCTGCCGCCGCCGCCGCGCGAGCCGGTGTCGGAGCGGCAGGCGGAAAGCACGGCATTACTGCCGGCAGTCTCGCCCAGCGCCAGCAGCGATCCCACGGATTACAGCGTCGGCGCCGACAACAAGGTCATCGTGCAGGCCACTGAAACGCTCGGTCATTTCGCCGACTGGACCAAGATCAGCTCCAGCCAATTGCGCGCGCTCAACAAGCTGCACAAGAACGCCATGGTCACGCTTGGGCACAAGGTAAAGCTCGATTTCTCCAAGGTCAGTGCGGCAGATTTCGAGACGGCGCGGCGCAGCTATCATCAGCAGCTGCAAGAGACGTTCTTCGCGACCCACCGCATTGCGGGCACCGAGAACTATGTGGTGAAGCGCGGCGAATCGTTGTGGATCATCGCCCAGCAACACGCGGATTTACCCATCTGGCTGGTGGCGCAGTACAACCCCGATGTGGATTTCAACGACGTTCGCCCGGGCGCCACCATTGTGCTGCCGCGGGTGGAGAGCATCAATCGAGAGTAATGCCCCTGGCCTTCATGTACTCCTTCAGCGCCGCCCGGGTATCGGTGCTGGGATTGAAGAGGATGCTGCCGGTATCGGCCGTGGCCACCCGCAGTTCCATTTTTTGGCTCGCAGCCATATGTTTCAGCATGTCGACGTCCAAATTGAAGTACGCCGTCTGGCCCCAGGACGCCACGGGTTCATAGGCGCTCTTGCCCAACTGCGGCGCGTCCATCGGCGCCAGCGTCAGCGTGGCGTCATCCAGCGTGAGCGTCAGCGCGGCGGGCGCACGAATGTCTCCCAGCGGATGATCGCTGCCGGGCGCTACATGGACCCACAGACCGTAAGCCAGGGTGCCGCTGCGGTCCCACTCGATGGGGCCAAGATACGCGAAGCTCAGGTGCTTGCCGAGCTTGCCAAACACATGCATCCCTTCCTGGCGCAGCGCCGGCACGAACTCCAGCGGCTCTTGCAGCACCCCGACGGTCATGGCTGTGCGGTCGTCGAGATACTCCACCGGCTTCGAGGACTCGGTGGCGCAGCCGCTGAGCAGCGCCAGCATGAAAATGACGGGAACCCTTTGCGTTTGCATGCATCGCAGTATACCGGGACGTGAGCTGGAGCCGATTATTCAGTTATTCCGACACTGTATAATTTTGCTTATGACAAAGGCTTCCTGGTGCCGGCTGAGTACGTTTCTGCGGGTTTTAGCGCTGTGGGCGGCATTCTGGAGCGCCCCGCAGAGCGTTCTTGCCGATGATATTGCGGCCGCCGATCACGTGGTGGTGCACAAGGCGCAGCGAAAGCTTTACCTGTATCACGGCACTCAGCTGTTGGGGGAATACCGGGTGGCGCTGGGCTTGAGCCCGGTGGGACATAAGGAGCGCGAGCGCGACTTTAGAACGCCGGAAGGCCGCTATTACCTGTCACGCCGCAATACCCGCAGCGACTATTTTCTCGCCATTCAAGTGTCCTATCCCAACAAGGACGACGAACTGCGTGCGCATAAGAAGGGTTGGGCGCCCGGTGGCTCCATCATGATTCACGGCTTCCCTAACGCGCCTCATCATCCGGCGGCGTATTATGCGTCGAGCGATTGGACCGATGGCTGCATTGCATTGTCGAATTCCGACATGGTCGAAGTGTGGCTGCGCACCCAGGATAATATTCCGATCGACATCTACCCCTAAAAACAGGTGCGTGAGTGGAAACCTCGATTCTATCGTCGGACATGGTCGACGCGCGGGTGGCTCCCAAAGGCAGTTTGGAGCACCTTTCGCAGCAGGAAATCGCCAAGCTTCTGAATTCCGGCCAAGGCGGCCTGTATCCACTGTTTCGCAAGTGCGCGCTGGCGGTGCTCAATTCCGGCAGCGACATCGACGATTCACGCCTGATTTTCGAGAAATATAAGGATTTCGACCTGCGTATCGTGCAGCAGGCATGGGGCATCAAGCTTGAAATCAAGAATGCGCCCGCCGCCGCCTTCGTCGACGGTGTGATGATCCGCGGTCTGAAAGACCATCTGTTCGCGGTGCTGCGCGATGTGGTGTTCATTTCCAACGAGATCATGGAAAGCGGGCGCTACGACCTGAACTCTTCGCCCAGCATCACCAATGCGGTGTTTCATATCCTGCGCAACGCGCGCGTGTTGGAATTGCAGGTCAAACCCAATCTGGTGGTGTGCTGGGGCGGGCACTCGATTCGGCGCGTCGAATACGATTACACCAAAAAGGTGGGCTATGAGCTGGGCCTGCGCGGCCTGGACGTGTGCACCGGCTGCGGGCCGGGCGCCATGAAGGGTCCGATGAAAGGCGCCACCATAGGACACTCGAAGCAGCGCATCACCGAAGGCCGCTACTTGGGGATTACCGAGCCCGGCATCATCGCCGCGGAGCCGCCCAATCCGATCGTCAGCCAGCTGGTCATCATGCCGGACATCGAAAAGCGGCTGGAAGCCTTCGTGCGCTTGGGGCATGGCATCGTGATTTTCCCGGGCGGCGCCGGCACTGCCGAGGAGATTCTCTACCTGCTTGGCATTTTGCTCGATCCAGCCAACCAATCACTGCCTTTCCCGGTGGTGTTTACCGGACCGGCCGACAGCGCCGAATACTTCGAGCAGATCCATCAGTTTATCGGCGCCACCTTAGGCGTAGCGGCGCAAGCGCGCTACAAGGTGATCATCGCCGATCAAGCGGCCGTGGCTCGGGCCATGGTGCAGGGGATGGCGGAAGTGCGTGACTATCGCCGCCAGGCGAGCGACTCCTACGGCTTCAACTGGTTGCTGAAGATCCCGTTGGACTTTCAGAAACCCTTCGAGGTGACGCATGCCTCGATGCGCGCGCTCAGGCTGTCGCGCGATGTGCCGGTGCACGAACGCGCAGCGAATCTGCGGCGCGCTTTTTCCGGCATCGTCGCCGGCAATATCAAGGAATATGGGGTCAACGCCATCGAGCGTTATGGGCCATTCGAACTCACCGGCGAGCCGGCCATCATGGAGCCGCTGGATAAGCTGCTGCGCTCCTTCGTGGCCCAGGGCCGCATGAAGTTCGTCGGCACTGAATACACGCCCTGCTACCGACTCGTGGCATGACGCAAGCGCTGCGCATCGAGTATCGCTTCGATCTGCCGAACGGTTCGCGAAAACATTTAAAGCTGCAATTCAGCGCGGCGGACTTTCGCCTGGTCAACGAGGTGACCGCCGAGCCGCCGTTCTGGACCGAACTGAAGTTCAACCAATGCGGCAACTGCCCGTTGAATTCCAAACAATCGCCGCAGTGTCCCGCCGCGCTGCAAATGGTCCCGGCGGTGGAGGCGCTGAAGGAGCTGGTGTCATTCGACACGGTGGGAGTCACCGTGATCCAGGCGGAACGCACCATTCACGCGGAAACCACGGCGCAACAGGCGATGAGTTCGGTTTTCGGCTTGATCATGGCGACTGCCGGCTGCCCCTGGACCGACCGCCTGCGCCCCATGGCGCGATTTCATTTGCCCTTCGCCAGCGAGGCGGAAACCGTGTATCGCAGCGTCTGCATGTTCCTGCTGGCCCACAAGCTGGCAGGCGGCGCCGACACCGCGGATTTCGCCGGGCTGCACCAGCTGTACGAGAATTTGCATGTGGTAAATCGCGATATGTCACGTCGCCTGGGAGCTGCCACGCGAACCGATCCGGCGCGCAACGCCATGGCGCTGCTCGACTCGTACACCACGCTGTTGCCCGCCGCACTGGACAGTTCGCTCGAGGATTTGAAGCCGCTGTTCGACGCCTGGCGCAACTCCGAGATTTAGCGATTTAACTTACCGCGACGCTTCGTGAGATGCGTATCCCAACGCTCGTCGCCAGTCCGCGACACCTCCGGATCGCCGTGACACAGTTCCTGTCGACAACAGGCCGCGCCACTTATCGTCGTCCCATCGACAGAG
>JAXDQN010000227.1:0-5785 GCA_034667865.1 Gammaproteobacteria bacterium | reverse complement strand
CGTGCTCATCGTGAACTACGATGAAAATGACGGGTTCTTCGATCATATCGTCGCGCCGACAGCCCCCATGAGTGCGGCGAATGGTTTGTCGACCGTCGATACCGTTAACGAGATCTATCCTGGCGTGCCGGGCGACGCGAAGGCCTTCGCGCCCGGTCCCTACGGGCTAGGCGCTCGCGTGCCGTGCTTGGTCGTCTCCCCGTGGAGCCGAGGCGGTTATGTATGCTCTCAGGTCTTCGACCATACCTCGGTGCTGCAATTCATCGAGAAGCGTTTCGGCGTCGAGGAGACGCACATCACGCCGTGGCGGCGTGCCATCGCGGGTGACCTCACCTCTGCTCTCAACTTCGGCCATTCCGACCATAAGCCACCGACATTGCCGGACACGGACTCTTTCATCAGCTTCGTCTCGGGCGGTGAACTGATGCCAGTCACTCCAGCGATGATTGCGGCGGGCAAGCAGCCCGTTGCGAACATTCCGGTCACCGTACCGGCGGTACAGAGCATGCCGACGCAGGAGCCAGGGCAGCGCTTGATGCGCGCATTGCCTTACCGCCTTCAGGCTGACGCCAGCGTCGACATCGGCGCGCAGAGCGTATCCATCGCTTTCGAGAACAGCGGTGAGGCCGGCGCCTTCTTCCAGGTGCGCAGCGCGTTGGGAGCTGAAAACAGCGGCAAGGGAACCGGCCCTTGGGGTTACACGCTCGACACACGCAAGCGCGAGTTGTCGGATACCTGGTCGCCCACGGCGGGGACCGCTTACGATCTATCGGTATACGGCGCCAACGGCTTCTTCCGCCGCTTCGCCGGTGGGCTGACCAGTACGTCGGCCAATCTGCAAATCCAGGTTCAACCTGAGATTGTTGGCGAACTTCTCCTGTTGACCATTGAAAACGTATCAGACAAAGCGACCTCGGTGAGCGTTGCCAACCAATACACGGGCCGGCAAGAGCACTTTTCTCTTGGGCGACACGCCCGCATCACCGTGCCGGTATTGATCGAGACCAGCTTTCGTTGGTATGACCTGGTGATTACGGATGCGAGTGATTCGAGCTTCGTGCGTCATTACGCGGGTCACATTGAAAATGGCTTGGAGAGCCTGAGCGATCCGCATATCGGCCGCAGCGTCTGATCGACGTCACCAGGCCACAGCAAAGTCAGAGGACGCCGCCAGAGCCGGCGGCGTCCGCCTGATTGGCGTCACGCAGTTGATGGGCAGGGCAAACTCTGTGTGCAGGCACCAGGTTCCTGCCTAAATAAATCGGACAAAAGCCGCGATCAGCAAACGCCGAAAGTCTCACGACATCCGTGTAAGCCTCCTCGTCAAGCGCGTATCCAATGTGTGGCGAGCACGCCTCAGAAAAATTCTGTCGCAAGAATATATGCATTAGCATTTAAACATCCACCGAGTGGCTATACTGGTAATACGCCCGGGAGAGGCGGGCTACTAGGGAGCCTTAATGAATAACTATCGAAGTGGATGGGCCGTCGCGGTCGGCCTTTGTTTCTTGAATGGGATGGTTGCGAAAGTCGCGAGTGCCCAGCAGGTGCATTCGGATCCTGCACAACTCGAGGAAATCGTCGTCACCGCTGAGAAGCGCGAAAGCACGGTTCAGAATACGCCGATCAGCCTTACGGCCGTGTCCGGCGCGGACATTCAGGCCCGGGGCCTGACCGATCTTGCCACTCTGGCTCAGTCGGTGCCCGGCGTGTCGCTGCGTACCAGCGGTCCCGGCATGGCCGAGTTCGAGATGCGAGGTGTGGCCTCGACCGGCGGAAATTCGCCCACGGTCGGCTTCTACTTCGGCGACATCTCGCTGACAGCGCCTTCGGCTTCGAATGAAGGCAAGATCGTCATCTCCCCGGCTCTCTATGATTTGGCTCGGGTCGAAGTGTTGCGTGGGCCACAGGGTACCTTGTACGGATCCGGTTCGATGGGAGGCACCATCAAAGTGATTTCCAATGCGCCGAACCCCGATGGATTCGATGCCTCCGCGGAGGTGGTATTCGGCGACACGGATCACGGCGGCTTCAATCATGGTGAGAATGCCATGGTCAATTTGCCCTTTGGTTCGGGTCTCGGGGCGGTGCGAATCGTCGGATCGTATTCGCATGATGCGGGTTGGATAGACCGCGAAGTCATCGCAGCCGGCGAGTTTCCGGTGGCGAATGGCACTACGCGCGGCAACGTGCTGGCAGCGCCGATTGCAATCAACTATCACGATGTCAATGATGTGGAGCGCACCACGGTACGCGTGAGCGCCCTCCTCAAGCCCATCGATGGCTTGAGCATCACGCCGACGTTTTTCTATCAGAAGCTGTCGGCCGGTGGTCTGCCCTACATCGACAGTGACCCCGGCACCGACGCGCACTATCAGCCTTTCGATGTGTCGGAGTCCTATACGGACGAATTCAAATTGGGTTCGCTCAACGTGACCTACAAATTCCCGATCTTCGAGGTGACCTCCATCACGTCCTACTGGACGAGGAATGAACCCTTGAATCAGGACACCTCGGAGTCTTGGACGACGGGGCTGGGTCTGCCCGGCTACACGGCGGCTCAAGGAGGCATCGGCGCCGCCTCGGCGATCGAGTACAACCCGACCCATCAAACCACCGAGGAGCTGCGCATTGCCTCGGTCATCGACTCGAAGTGGAAATGGCTGGCGGGCTATTACTACGAGGACTTCCACTCGGCCTGGAACATCGTATTTCCGTCGCAAAATGGCGCGGCCATTTACGGCTCGAACAATTTGTTCAGCTATTTCAGTCCCATGCCGATCTATCAGCAATCAGTCTTCGGCGAAGTGACCTATAACGTCACGGACCCCTTTGCCATCACCATCGGTGCGCGGCGTTATCGGTATAGCGCGCCGGTGAGCATCAGCCAGTTCGGGGCGCTCACCAGCACCTACGCTGCGCAGACCGAGGAGAAGGATCAAGGCATCACCCCCAAGGCTTCCATGTCATACCAGTTCACCAAAGATCTGTTGGTGTACATCACCGCTGCGAAAGGTTTTAGGCCCGGCGGCGGAACGGGGCCGGTGCCCACCTCGGGACCGCTTTCTTGCGAGGCTCAGCTCATGCAGGAGTACGGCAGCACGGGATTCGTCCAAGGCCCCATCTCGTTCAAATCCGACAATGTTTGGAGTTACGAAGTAGGTGAGAAGCTGCGACTGGCGGATAACCGCGTCACCGTGAACGGCGCCTTGTATTTCGAGAAATGGGGCGGCGTACAGCAAACCAATGCACTTTCATCCTGCGGTTACGTGTACACGGCGAACACCGGCGATGCGCATGTGCGTGGCGGCGAACTCGAGATCAAGGCCCTCGTAATCCCCGACCTTACAGTGTCCTTGAACGCGGGCTACGTGCACGCCGCGCTGGTGAGCTCGCCGCTCATCGATGCGGGCTTCAGTCCCGGAACGCCGATCCAGGACGTACCCAGCTGGACTTCCTCCGCCTCGATCGCGTATCACCATCCGCTGACGGATCAACTGGCGATCACCGGGCTGGTGGACAACACCTACGTTGGCAATCGCACCGATGAGACATTCTCCATCAATCAACTGCCGTCTTACGATCTCACCAACCTTCGCGCCGGCATCGAAGGCGGGCGCTGGTCAGCGACTTTGTTCGTGACCAACATCGCCGACAAGCGGGCGCTGTTGAGCAATGTGACGCAGGATGCCGTGAACCTTCCGACCTTCAATCGCATCGCAGTGACACAGCCGCGCACCGCAGGTATCGACTTGAAGTATCGCTTCGGCGGGCCTTGATTGGATTCTAGCGCCCGGCAACCCGCACCGGCAGCGGAATATTGCAAAGATCGATGACGCCGGGGCTGTACTTGTACCAGGCTTCGTGATGGTCGCGACGCTGTGCGAGGACCGCGCGGAACGTGGCGCTGTCGGTGCGCAGTACCTCGATCGGCGTGCGTTGCGCGTCCGGCACATCGGAGGCCAGCTTCATGGAAGTAATGGGCACGGGGGATTCCGACGCCGTGTAGAAGCCCATTTCACCGGTCCCGCGAGGAACCGTCGAGAGCAGCTCCACGCCTTTGAGCACCCGACCGACGAGCGCAACATTGCGATCGAGTTGGCGAGGCGCGTTTCCAATGACCGCATACAGCTCAGCACCGGTACTCTCCGCCGGATCGTCGCGGCCGGCGCCGACCATGCCATAACAGTGCGCCAGCCACACCTTGTGCGTGCGTGGATCGCGGCCCGCAGGGAAGCCGTCCAAAAATCCCACTTCGGATGCATACAAATCTCGGTCGGGCAGCTTTTGAAAGCGTGAGTCGGCACCCGTATCCGCGATGAACTCGACCGATGGTCGTAAACCTGAAGGCAGCGGACGCTTATGGCTCTCGTCATCCCACTGCACCACGTAGTTGTCTTGGGCACGGATGATGGCGAGGCCATCGAAATAATGTGCGCGCGCCAGCGCCTTTATATTTGCAGCATGCTGAGGAATGGCCTGCGCGGCCAGCTCGACGACAACCCGGCCTTTCGGAAGCTCCAGATACAGAGTGTCATCGGGATTTGGGGTGCGCCATTCCGCGGCCTGCGCGCCCGCGAGTAGATCGGCAACAGTGACGGGCTTCGCCTCGAGGCCGGCAAAGCCTAATCCTAGGGTGCAAGCGGCTATGCTGACCGTGATCCGCGCTCGCGAGGTGATCACGGTGTTGTCCCTGCCTTCGATTTGGGAACGGGTTCGGCCGCCGCCGCCTTCTCCACATCACTCAGCATTTTGTCGAGCGCCGCTCGGTCGAAGTAGCGCCCGGCGAGCACGACACCACGGATCTTTTGGGTGTTGGCAATATCTTTGAGCGGATCGGCGTCGAGAATCACGAGATCGGCCAGCTTACCTTTCTCGACCGTGCCTAAATCGGCGGCGCGTCCCATGAACTTGGCCGGGTTGAGGGTCGCTGTCTGCAAAGCCTGCATGGGCGTGAGGCCCGCGCGCTGGAATAGGACCAGTTCCTGATGCAGACTGAAACCCGGAAAGATGTGCACGCCGGCGGCAGTGTCGGTGCCCGCCATGAAGGGCACGCCGGCCCTGAACATGGCCAAGGTCATATCGAGCTCCATCTGCACGAACCGCTTTCGCACCGGCAATGGGTCGGTATCCATGTCCTTCATGATGTCGGTCACGAACATGGGCCAGGTGTGGTCTCTCCACGAGGCGGGTGCGTACTTGGCGAGGGGGTCGTGGCGCAAATCAATGTCATCAACCAGCCACTGTCCGCGCTCCCAAACCAAGGTCGGCACCTGCCAGGTCTGGTTCTTCGCCATCAAGGCAATCAATGTTTTGGCGCGAACCGGGTCGTAGTTCTTGACGTTGAGGCCGAGACTCTTGGGACCTTTGAGCAGATCATCTTCGATCGCGGTGCTTCCCTCAAAAATGCCCGTGAAATGCTCGATGCTCTTCTGCCCCGCATTGGAGGCTTCCGATGCACGCACCGCATCCGGGACATGCCCCACAAAGGTGATTCCCTGCTTTTTCGCCTCCGCGGCGGCGGCGAAATACCCGTCACGCGGAATCAGAGACTGAATTTTGATGAAATCGACACCGCGCGCTTTGAGTTCATCGACGGTCCGTGCGCCATCCGCAGCATTGGATATCGGCGCAGAACTCGGGAAACGCGGCACAGGGCCGTCCAGCATAGGGCCGGCAATGATCATCCGCGGACCCAGCAATTTGCCGGCGGCGATCGCTGAACGCCACTGCTTGAGCTCCTCCAGATCGCCGCCCATATCACGCACGCCGGTGACGCCGTTCG
>JAXDQN010000226.1:0-3881 GCA_034667865.1 Gammaproteobacteria bacterium | reverse complement strand
CATATCGTGCGCGGTGAGGGCGTTTGGCTGTACGACGCCCACGGCCGCGCGTACCTGGACGTTTACAACAACGTGCCGCATGTCGGCCATTGCCATCCCACCGTGGTCGCGGCGATCGCGCGGCAATCGTCCGTGCTGGCCACCCATACCCGCTACCTGCATCCCGGGATTCTCGATTACGCCGAGGAGCTGATCCAAGGGCTGCCGCCGGGACTCGACGCGTGCATCTTCGTCAACTCGGGCAGCGAAGCCAATGATGTGGCCTGGCGCATCGCCAAAATGGCCAGCGGCCATGACGGCGCGCTCATCATGGATCATGCCTACCATGGCATCACCGACGCCGTCGGTGCATTGACCCCAGGGTCAGGTGCGCCGGCCGTTCCGTGGGTGGTTGCGTTGGCGCCGCCGCCGGAAGGCAGCATGACGGCGCAGGAGTTGTTGCAGACCGATGCCGACGCTCAGCGCGCCATCGGCGTGCTCAAGGAGCGCGGTTGCGCGCCGGCGGCATGGTTTATCGATTCGGCACTGACCAGCAGTGGAATATTCGATCCGCCGCCGTCATGGGCGCCGCTCATCGAACGGGCGGTGCGCGCGGCCGGCGGCTTGGTGGTGGCGGACGAGGTTCAGTTCGGTCTCGGCCGATCGGGGTCGCATTTTTGGAGCTTCGAGAGGCGCGGATTGACGCCGGACATCGTGACGCTGGGCAAACCCGTGGGCAATGGCTATCCGATGGGCATTGTCATCGCCAATCGCGACTTGATCGAAGCCTTCCAACGCAAGTTCGGGTTTTTCTCCACCTTCGGCGGAAATGCCGTGGCCGCAGCCGCCGGCAGCGCGGTGCTGCGAGTCATGCGCGAGGAGAGCTTGATGGCCAATGCGCTTGCCACCGGCGAGTACTTGCGCGCCCGCTTGGGCGGCGTGGCGTCCCGGCATCCCCTGTTGCAACAGATTCGGGGCTGCGGCCTGCTGCAAGGATTGGTCGTCGACGGCGCCGATGCGCAGGCGGCTCGAGACAATGCCCGTCGCATCGTCAATCTGTTGGCCGCCGAGCATGGCGTATTGATTGGCGCGGAGGGACCGCGCGCCAATGTACTGAAGCTGCGCCCGCCGATGAGTTTCGGCGCGCAGCATGCAGATCGGCTGGCCGCTGCCATCGAGGCCGCGGCAGCGACTTTAAGTTAGCCGATCAGACGCTCGAGCTCGGGCACGATTTGGAACAAATCTCCCACCAAGCCGACATCCGCCACCTCGAAAATCGGCGCTTCGCCATCCTTGTTGATGGCCACGATGGTGCGCGCATCCTTGATGCCGGTCAGATGCTGGATGGCGCCGGAAATGCCGATGGCGATGTAGATTTCTGGGGAAATGATCTTGCCGGTCTGTCCCACTTGCATTTCGTTGGCTGCGTAGCCGGCGTCGACCGCGGCGCGCGAGGCGCCTACCGCGGCGCCGATCTTGTCGGCCAGGCTGAACAGCAGCTTGAAGTTCTCCGCGCTGCCGAGTGCGCGGCCGCCGGAAATCACTTTGGACGCGGTCTGCAGGTCGGGCCTATCGGTCGACCCGCTTTTCGCGCCGATGTAACGAGT
Organism: Gammaproteobacteria bacterium; assembly: GCA_034667865.1. Taxonomy (GTDB): domain Bacteria; phylum Pseudomonadota; class Gammaproteobacteria; order Steroidobacterales; family Steroidobacteraceae; genus Bog-1198. The sequence goes on along the minus strand of JAXDQN010000226.1, from coordinate 2,295 downwards.
GTGAGCCGGCAGGGCGACGCTCAACGACTTGGTTTCCACCGCCGCGGAGCCGCCGCCGGCTGCCGCTTCGAAGGATGCCACTCGAACCGTGGCAATCAGTTTGCGCGATGCGTCCGCCTCGACGGTGACGATGGCGTTGCCCGCGTAGGTAGGCCTGCGAAATTTGTAGGCGGATTCGACCGCCATGAGATCGCTGACCTGGGCGACGCCCAGCAGCGCCGCGACTCGCGGCATCAGGTCCTTGCCAAAACTGGTCGAGGGACCAAACACATGGGTGTAGTCAGCGGCAAGTGCCGCAACTTGCGGCGCAAACGTCGCCGCGAGCGGATGGGCATTTTCTGCGCGATCCAGCCGGACCACGGACTTCACGCCGCTGAGGGCGGCGGCCTGGGCGGCGACGGCGGCGGTATCCGAGCCCAGCACTACGATGGCTATCTCGGCATCCGGGACCGTGACGGCGCAAGAGACGCACTTGGCCGTGGCGGGGTTGAGGGATTTGCCGTCGTGCTCGCCGACAATGAGTATCTTGTGCATTAGATCAAGCCTTTTTTCTTGAGCACGCCGACCAATTCGGCGACGTCTTTCACCATGATGCCTTTCTGCCGTTGCGCCGGCGGTTCGGTCTTCACTGCCTTGAGAAACACCCCGTGACTGACGCCGAGGGCCTCGAGGGTGGTTACATCGAGCGGCTTTTTCTTGGCCTTCATGATGTCGGGAAGCTTCACGTAGCGCGGTTCATTCAAACGCAAATCCACGGTCATCACCGCGGGCAGATCGACTTCGATGGTTTCCAAGCCGGCGTCCACCTCGCGGGTGACTTGCGCCTTGGCATCGGACAATTCCACCTTGGATGCGAAGGTCGCCTGCGGCCGATCCCACAAAGCGGCCAGCATTTGGCCGGTTTGGTTGGCATCGTCGTCGATGGCTTGCTTGCCCAAAAAGATCAAATCCGGATTCTCTTTCTTGGCCAACGCCAGGAACACCTGTGCGGCGTTCAGCGGTTCGACGGCGGCGTCGGTTTGAACCAAGATCGCGCGATCGGCGCCCATGGCCAGCGCAGTGCGCAATTGCTGCTGCGTCTCGCCCACGCCGATGCTGACCGCGACCACCTCAACGTTGCCGAGGCGCTCTTTGATTCGCAACGCCTCTTCGAGCGCGATTTCATCGAAAGGATTGACGCTCATTTTGACGCCGTCGAGCATGACGCCGCTGCCGTCCGGCTTTACGCGTATGCGCACGTTGTAATCGACGACGCGCTTGATGCAGACCAAGATTTTTTGCATGTGTTAAATACTCCTTAATGCGGCGGCTTCCGGCGCACTCCGATCATGGACTGCCGCGGGCTGTGCCGAGAATTTATCGCTGATTTTAACTGCGCATTCCCGCAGCCTTGGCAGAAAACGTTCGGCCCCGGTTTTACCGGCCGGTCCCTGGGCGATGCAGCGCAGGGTCAGGCTGGCCATGGGGCGGTCGTGCAGCATGACCGGGACGCTCAAGGCCACTTCATCGGTGAGCCGGCGCGTGCGCGTCACACTGCTATGCCCCTGGGCTTTGATGTCGGTCAGGGCGCGCAGCAATTCGCTCCGATTGCGCGCCGGTTTGTCTTCCTCTTTGCCGGATCGAGCCAACATCTCGATCACTGTATCGCGTTGCGGGTCCGAGCAGTGGGCCAGATATACGCGCCCCGCGGCGCTTCCCAGCAACGGCAGCCGCATGCCGGCGGCATGACGGTCCAGCGCAAGAGGTGTGCTGTGATCGGTAACCTCGCGTACGATCATCTTGGTGCCCGAGAAGGTGGAAATGCAGACCGGCCAGACGATCTCCGCGGTGAGCTCAAATATGAAGGGCTTGGCAATTTGAGTGACCCAGGCTTCGTCATCGAATCCATCGCTCAGGCCGCGCACGCGAATGGTCAGGCGGTAGCGTTCATCGGCCGTGTCACGGTAGACGAAGCCGGCGTTGCACAAAGTTTCCAAGATTCGGTAGACGGTTGTCCTCGGTAGACGGATCTCGTGAGCAATCTCAGAAACCGTCGCACCGTCTCGCAAATTCAGAACAGTCAGCGCATCAAGTCCGCGCGACAGTGCGCGGATGGGGCGGGTTGAATCCATGAAGCCTCGATCGGATAGCCAGCCGAATAGTCTAAGGACGGGCACTTCGCTTGTCCACCTTGCGGTCAATCGCTAGACTCGCCGCGATGATCCGCTACTTTTTGACGAGGCTGGCCGGCGCAATTCCCACGCTGTTCATCATCGTCACGGCCACATTTTTTTTGATGCGCGCCGCGCCCGGCGG
>JAXDQN010000225.1:0-5109 GCA_034667865.1 Gammaproteobacteria bacterium | reverse complement strand
TTTGGGGCATATTCCGCCCGACGTGTTTATTCCGATTGCGGAAGAAACTGGCCTCATCAATGCGCTTGGAGATCAGCTTTTTCGCCGCGCATGTTTCGATGCCAACGCGTGGCCTGAGACGTTCACTCTTGCTTTCAATGTTTCGCCCATTCAATTGCGCGATCCCACGCTTGGACTGCGCATTCTTTCGATCCTTGGGCAAACCGGGTTCAGCCCCCGCCGCCTGGAGATTGAAATTACCGAGAGCGCGTTCGTGGAAAATATGGGGGTTGCGAAGACCGTAATTGAAGAACTCCGTCAAGCCGGTGTCCGCATTGCGCTCGATGATTTCGGAACAGGTTATGCCACGCTCAGCCAGCTGCTTTCGTTTCGTCTCGACAAGATCAAGATAGACCGAAGCTTCGTATCGCATCTCGGCGACAGCGCCGACAGCCGGGTGATCGTTCGCGCTATCCTTGGCCTTGCAAAAGGATTCGGCTTGACGACCACGGCCGAAGGCGTCGAAGACGCGGGTCAGCTAGCCTATCTGGTGGCCAATGGCTGCACGGAAGGACAAGGCTACCTGTTCAGTAAGGCCCTTCCGGCCGCCGATATCCCTGCGCTGCTCGATCGCGAACCCGGCCGCGCGGCGACTGCCTTGGGCTAGGACGCGGCCTTTCAGCCGCATCGGGATTTCCGCCAGCTTGACCAAGGGAACGTTGCTTCCACGTTGGCCTCAAACTCATCCGCAAACGTGAAAAATGACGTGTACTGGAGCAGAAGTGAGCAATATTGAGCAGCGCTCCTCACCGCGTGGTTGCAAATTTAAATATCATCGCCTGATTCTCGGCAGAGCCGGCGACTGAGCGTGTGGTCATGCCAATGCTGATTTCGGCAATGGCACACCAAAGCAATGACACACCAAAGGAGGTTTGCATTGGAGAAGCCAGCCAAAGCTTCGTTTGATGCACAAGTCTTCCTCGCCAAAGTCGGAAGAGGCAAAACGATCCTTGAATTTGATAAAGGACAGAATGTATTCGAGCAAGGCGATGTCGCCGACACGGTATATTACCTTCAAAAAGGCAGGATCAAACTTACAGTCCTATCCGATCAGGGCAAGGACGCAGTGGTCGGAATGCTGGAGCCCGGCCAGTTTTTCGGGGAAGGCTGTCTGAACGGCCACAAGCTGCGCATCTCGACGACAACGGCGCTGGAGCATTGCGTCGTTACGGCAATCGCGAGACCGGTGATGATCGCGGCGCTTCACGATGAGCCAACGTTTTCCGAGATGTTTATGGCGTATCTCCTGACCCGAAATAGCCGGATCGAGGAGGACCTGATCGATCAGCTATTCAATTCGAGCGAGCGGCGACTTGCGCGCTTGCTCCTGCTCCTGGCTAATTTTGGCAAAGAAGGCAGTCCGCAGCCGATCACTCCTCACGTCAATCAGGAAACACTGGCGGAGATGATCGGCACCACGCGATCCCGCGTCAGCTTTTTCATGAACAAATTTCGCAAACTGGGCCTCATCAACTACAACGGACATATCGAGGTCAACAGTTCACTGCTAAGCTCGGTTTTACATGACAGGCCCCAGCTGAAAGAGGATGAGTAGGTGCATGCCTGAGGCGGCCTCCTTCCAGAGATTCCGCGAGAACCAAGCCTGAAAATGGGCTTTCTGGGTTCACCCAGCACGTCCAATTTCCCTTCTGCTCTGGTCATCGCCGTCGTCAATATCGCTTCGACCCGAACGTGGAATGCGTGACCGACACGATTGTACCGTTAGATCCGCTCACGGTGACGACTTGCGCATCAAGCTGGCTCGCGAGCGCGCCAACAATTCCGGTGCCGAGTCCGGCCTTCGGCCGGGCAGAGGCGCCTTCCAGTTTACCGATCCCGTTGTCGGCGACGACAAGTTTCCAGTCTTTGCCGAAGACGTCATAGGCGACCGTGATCCGCGCGTCTTTCGAGGTTTCATTAAAAGCATGCTTGAGTGAGTTGATAACCAGCTCCGTGACGATCAAGCCGAGACTCTCGGCCTTGCGGTTGGTTGCCCTGCCGCTATCGCCACACACCTTCAGGATAATCGAGCGGTTGTCGCCGATCATGGAAACCGAAATGGCGTCACAGAGCTTGGTCAGATAGGGTGCGAGTTCGATCGCCCCGCTCGCCGCAGAAACCTGGAGATGCTTCTGGACCGCCGCGATCGAAATGACCCTGTCATGCGCGTCGTTCAAATGACGGCGCGTTTCTTCCGATTCTATCATTTTTGCCTTCGACATGATGATGCTGGCGATGATCTGAAGACTGTTGCCGATTCGGTGCTGTATTTCGCCGAGCAAGACATCTTTCTGACGAAGCAGTTCGTCCTTCGCGCGTTCCAGTAAACGTTGGCCGGTGATGTCCTCGATGCCGAGCAGGATATTTGCACGCGAGCCCTCCTCGTAGAACACCTTGCGGGCGTTCAGAAGCATCGTGCGGCGTCCGATATCCGGAAAGTCGTGCTCGACTTCGCAATCCTCCATCACGCCGCGTTCAGGAATAATTTTTCCAAGGAAAGTTCGAAGCTTCGGCGTGTTCCATTCGCCGTCGCCGATCTCGTAAAGCAGCCTACCCTGAATGTCCGAAGGGTTGACCGTGAAGGTACGATAGAATGAGCGGCTTGCAGCAACGACGCGCAGACCTTCGTCGAGCACGACAAAGGGCTCGCGTACGGTATCGATGATTGCGGCTGCAAGCGCTGAGGCGTCATGACTATCGGCGAATTGCTCACTGAACATGTGTGCCCCCGTTCGCGATTTCACTCGTACTTGGGATCTGCTCTCAAAAAGGCGAGCCCGTCGCTGTGTTCCCAGCCGACACAAATACCCGGGTTGGGCTTTGGCGAATCAGTATTGCTACGCTACCCCCGGTAGTGCTCGCGCCACGTTCAAAATTGACCACCGATGTAAAAAACCTGCAGATCGTAGTAACCGCGACGATAGCGCGGAGCGACTAATCTTTCTCAAATCAGTTTTGAGAATTTAGCACCGAATCCCCGACCCACCACGCGGCAGGCGCTTGGTCGCTGGTCGCGTTTCAAACGCACATCGACAAAAGCCGGGCAACCAACGCGGCCGACTTGCCTATACACCCGGTTGTATTCGAAACCGCATAGTGTTTGCAGCACTCCGAAAAGTTCATCGGTATCGAATGATGCCCTCGCCACAAGAGGGTTGCTTCACTGCTTCTTTGACGTGACGCCTATCCGTGCGGTCAAAGAAATTGACCCAGCCTCGTTAAACAAAGCTCAAGCTGCTCCACTTCGATGAATTCGTCTGGCTTGTGGCCCTGATCCATCGACCCGGGCCCCCAAACGACCGTCGTTAAGCCCAGAGCATCAAAGAAGCCCGCCTCGGTGCCAAAGCTGACCGTTTCCTCGTCCCGCCCATGCGAGAGACCAAGTCGCACATCTTCGACGAAAGGCTTCGAACGGCTTGTGAGTAATCCCGGGTATTCTGAAACCTTGGTCCATTCAAACGAATCCATGCCAACGGTACCCGGATTGAAAGCCATGGTGGCTTGTTCCACACGATCGACGATGTCAGCGAATACTGCATCGATATCGACCCCAGGGATATTCCGGACTTCGAAGTCAACGATACATTCGCCGGGAACGATATTGACGACCGTGCCGCCACCGATAACACCGACCTGAGTGGTCGTCATCGGCGGCATGAACCGCCGATCGAACGGGCCGTCAATACAATGCTTACGGGCGACGGCATCCACGGCTGAAACAAGCAGCGCCGCCAAACTGATTGCGTTGATCCCCTGCGGCGCGAATGCAGAATGACAGGAAAGCCCTTTTACTTTCGCGCGCCAGTTTTGTTTCCCCTTGTGGCCGATCACCGTTGCAAGCCGTGTCGGTTCACCGACGATGCAGCCCGCGGCTCCCTCGACCCTGCGTCGGATAGCAGGCAGTAAATGGGGAATGCCGGCACAGCCGACCTCCTCGTCGTACGACAAGATAAGGTGAACGGGGCCGCATGGATCCCCGCGATGGATCAATGCCGGGACAAGCGCCAACGCTACTGCGAGAAAGCCCTTCATGTCGGTCGCCCCGCGGCCATAGATTCGACCATCGGACGAAGTCGCGCAATAGGGATCAACGCTCCATCGTTGGCCCCTGACGGGAACGACGTCCGTATGCCCCGACAGCACGATCCCGGGACCAGTCCCGCCTCCCACGGTCGCGAGGATTCCGGCCTTCGTGCCCGTGGCATCCATGAGAACTTCCGGCTCGACGCCATTCGCTGCAAGATACTGAGCGACGTACTCGACGAGAGGAAGGTTGCTGTCCGCGCTGACGGTTGGGAAAGCGATAAGCCGTTCAAGCATCGAGAGCACTTCCGACATTTGTGTCGCAAATTGGTCCAAGTGCTTTCTCCCTTTGAAGCGATTAACTAACTGTGGTGCTTTCTTACAGTTTATCTTCAGCCGTAGCCGGCTCCATCATCGAACGCTTCCAATCGATTAAATTCTCGCCTGTCAGTCGCCGAGCATCGCCGCGGCCCGAATAGGCTGCAGCGATCCATCCTGCACGGCCACGTCGAGTCGGTGTGCCTCTCGCTCGCCAAGCGTCTTCGGCCCGGCCCGCAAATTTGTCCAACGCACTTCGATTTCCGCCAAGGCCTTGGCATGGCGGCACTTGGCTTCGATTGGATCACGGGTCTGAAGACGACGCTCCTCTTCGCGCTTGCCGACGAGCTTGCGCAAGTCTTCAGGCACTCCTTTTTCGGAGCCAAAAGACGCCGCTGTTGGGATGTTTCCAGGGACGAGACATTGCAAGGGCACGTACCGCCCGGGTGTACCGGAACGGATCGCGCCAAGTCTTTGATCTTGCTTATTTGCTTTCAAAACAATCGCTTAAAAGCAGCATGGTGCCCAGGGGCGGGTTGTCCCTCGACCCATTTAACAGAAGCAAAATCAACGACTTAACACCACCTCAGATACTCACTTTGTACCAAGCAATTGTGCCGATGTCGACCGTCAAATAAGGGCCGACATCGGCGGCTGAGTTTTCTAATCGCGGCGTATCAATCCGCTCAGGTGCCAGCACTCGCAGCAGAGAAATTCGAGTGCCCATCG
>JAXDQN010000224.1:0-17187 GCA_034667865.1 Gammaproteobacteria bacterium | reverse complement strand
CTCTACAGATCGGCATCGGCGAGCTGGGCGACGCGGTGGTTTACGGCCTGCAGTTGCGGCAACAGCAGAACGGAGAGTTTCGCGACATTTTACGCAGCCTCAAGGCGGATGACAGGTTCGGCGACTGCCTGGACTCGATCGGAGGCGCCGGGCCCATGGCCACGGGTCTGTATGGCTGCACCGAGATGTTCGTCGACGGCTTCCTGGATCTTTATCGGACCGGAATCCTGCGACGCCGGGTTTACGATGACGTGTCCATCCAGCGGCTTTTGAACTCGGGCGTCATCACTGAACGCATCGACGCAGCCTTTTTGGAGGCTCTGGCTGGGTGCAACTTCACCATGCCATTGACCGCCGAGGAGTTTGCGCGACTGCAAGGGTGCGGGGTGTTTCGCCGCGACTGCCGCTACCGCGAGGGCCGGATCGAGAACTCCGATGGCATGAGTACGGCGGCACGCTTCGATACACCGCAGGCGCGCAGCGACTTGTTGGCGTGGAGCACGGCGCGGCAACTCAACGGCGGCGTTGTGCTGCACGGCGGATTCTTTTTGGGCCCGCGCGGCTTCTATGCGGCCTTGCGCGATCTTCCCGAGAGTGAACGGCGGCAGTTTTCCATGTGCGGCGTGAGCTTCATCAACCAGCTGTACGGCCAGAACCAGGAGCTGAAGATTGCGCAGCGTCAGCACGGCCGATTCATCAACTCCACCATGATGATGACGCTGCTGGGTGCGGCCATATCGGACGGCCTGGAAGACGGCCGCGTGGTCAGCGGTGTCGGCGGTCAGTACAACTTCGTTGCCATGGCCCATGCGTTGCCTGACGCGCGTTCCATTCTTGCGCTGCGCAGCACCCGCACCAAGAACTCTGTGACGAGTTCCAACATTCTTTGGAACTATGGGACAACAACCATTCCGCGGCACTTGCGCGATATCGTCATTACGGAGTACGGGATGGCGGATCTGCGTGGCCTGACCGACCAGGCAGTCATCGCCGCGCTGCTCAACATTGCGGACTCGCGATTTCAGGACTCGCTGCAGCGACAGGCCCAGGCGGCCGGCAAGTTGAGCGCCCACCATAAGATTCCCGAGAAGCATAGAAACAATACGCCCAGAGCACTGGAAGAGGCATTGGTATTGCCGCGCGCCCGCGGGCTGTTTTCGGAATTTCCATTCGGCACTGACCTTACCCAGGAGGAGGTGGTTCTCGCCAAGGCGCTGACGAGCCTCAAAGAGCACACTGCAGCGCCCGCCTGGCCGCGACTCAAAACCATCGCTCGCGCGATGACTTCGCGGGGAATTCCGCCTGCGATGCGCCCATATCTGGAAAGAATGGCGCTGCTTTCGCCGCGATCACGCCAGGAATGGCTATGGCAGCGCCTACTGTTGCAAGAACTACAGAGCCTCGCATAAGCATCCCCTCGTCGTGGATTGTTTCCGAGCGCCGGGGTGCGTAACCTTGCCATCCCCGACAACCGGTCCGGAGCGACATTATGAAAATTGGTGTGCCAAAGGAAGTAAAGATTCACGAGTATCGAGTCGGTCTAGTGCCTGCGGGAGTGCGCGAGCTGGTCGATTCGGGGCATAGCGTTTTAGTCCAAAGCGGTGCCGGCGCGGGCATTGGCTTCGATGATTCGAACTATCAATCGGCCGGCGCCGGTATTGCGCAGCGGGCCGAAGATGTTTTCGGGACTTGCGACCTCATTGTCAAAGTCAAGGAACCGCAGTTGGCCGAATGCCAGCAGCTGCGCAAGGGACAAACCTTGTTCACCTACCTGCACCTGGCAGCGGATCGCGAACAAGCTCAAGCCCTGATGGTTTCCGGATCGACGGCAATCGCCTATGAAACGGTCACTGCGCCCGATGGCTCCTTGCCGCTGCTGACGCCGATGAGCGAAGTGGCCGGCCGCATGTCGGTACAGGTCGGCGCCAATTGTCTGCAAAAGGCCAATGGTGGTTTCGGGGTGCTGCTCGGCGGCGTTCCCGGCGTGGCGCCGGCCAAGGTCGTGGTCCTGGGCGGCGGAGTGTCGGGTACCCACGCAGTCGAGATGGCGGTGGGGCTGCGCGCGGATGTGACGGTGGTCGAGCGCTCGGTTAAGCGCCTGCGCGAACTTTCAGCCATCTTCGGCAGCCAGCTCAAGACCGTATACTCCACTGCGCATGCCATCGAGGAACTGGTGCGCGATGCGGACCTGGTGATCGGCGCCGTGCTGATTGCGGGAGCAGCGGCTCCGAAGCTCGTGACGCGCGCTATGGTCAAGACCATGAAGCCTGGCGCCGTGCTGGTGGACATCGCCATCGATCAGGGTGGGTGCTTCGAAACCAGCCGCCCCACGACTCATGCCGAGCCGACTTACATGTTGGACGGGGTCATTCATTACTGTGTGACCAACATGCCGGGAGCGGTGCCGAGGACCTCTACGTTTGCCCTCACCAACGCAACGCTGCCGTATGTAAAATCGCTGGCCGACCATGGCTGGAATGCGGCCATAGCGAAGGACGCAGGTCTCGCTCGAGGGCTCAACGTGCACGCCGGTCAACTGACTCACGAAGCGGTGGCGACTGCCTTGGGGTTGGATTACCGGGCCTACCGCGCCGCATAAATGGCAACACGACGGAGGCATGTTCCCAAGTTCCGTCGCGCTGCACCTGCTGTACGCCGGGAAGCGCTGATCGAAGCCACGCTTGAGTGCTTGAAGAAGTACGGTCATGACGGCGCTTCCGTGCGGCGCATCAGCGCCGCCGCCGGCGTCTCGATCGGCCTGATCAACCATCACTTTCCCAGCAGCGCCGAATTGATCGCCGAAAGCTACGAGACTTTGGCCCGATCGCTGAACGACGCGCTGCGATCGCAGGTGAAAAACACCGCAGCAACGCCCCGTGAACGGGTGAGCGCATTTTTTCGGGCATCCTTCGCGCCTGAGTTGCTCGATCCGCAATTATTCAGCGTGTGGGTGGTGTTTTGGAGCATGGTGGCCCACTCGCCCGAGATTCGGGCGGTGCACGCGCGAACCTATGGTCAATATCGATCCATCCTCGAGAAATTACTCGGCCAACTGGTCGAGTCGGGCGCGGCCCCGCCGTTGAAACTGCGGCCGGCGGCTATTGCGCTGTGTGCGGTACTCGATGGCCTATGGGTCGAATTGAGTCTGAGTGCGCGGACTTTCAAGCCCCGCGAGGCCATCGCCATCTGCGAGGACTGGGTCAGCGCGCTGTGCTGCGGCGCCTTTCCGCGGATTCACAGCAAGGCGCAGCGCCGCCGAGCCTGAAGACCAGGCGTGCCAATGGCATCGCCGTACCTCCTGTTATACAATCGTTCAACAAGAGTTGGAGCGATCAATGGACGCGAAGCGCGCGGTTTTTAGACATACATCGACGCCGGCAGCAGCCGAACTGGATGGAGTCAGTCTGCCTGGCTGGATCTATCACGACGCCGACTATCTGCGCGCGGAACGGCAGCGGGTGTTCGCCACTTCCTGGCAGATCGTCTGTCACGTCAACGATATACCGGGGATCGGCGACTATCACACGCTGAATTTCATGGGTGAATCGCTGGTTGTGGTGCGGACCCCGGCGCACGCCATCAAGGGATACTTCAATGTGTGCCGGCACCGGGCGGCACGATTGGTAGACGGGGCATCGGGTCATTGCGCGGGACGCTTTGTGTGTCCATACCATGCCTGGGCCTACGATTTTGATGGGCGGCTCGTCGCGGTCCCGAACCGCAAGGAATTCGCGGATTTCTCGCTCGACCAGTACGGTTTGAAACCAGTCGACACCGAGGTCTACCACGGATTCGTATTCCTGCGTCTGCAGGCCGGCCTGCCCAGCGTGGCAGCGATGCTGGCGCCCTACGAATCCGAGCTGGCCCCCTACCGGCTGGAGGAGTTGCAGCCGTTGGGACGAGTCACGCTGCGCGTCCGCAGCGTGAACTGGAAAAATGTCACCGACAACTATTCAGATGCGCTGCACATACCGGTGGCGCATCCCGGCCTGACGCGCCTGTTCGGACAGAGCTACGGAGTGGAAGCGCAGCCATGGGTGGATAAGATGTGGGGTTACATGCGCGACATTCCCTCATCCGCCTTGTCGGAGCGCCTGTATCAGGCCCTGCTGCCGCGGTCCGCGCACCTGCCCGACAATCGGCAGCGGCTATGGAGCTATTTCAAGCTGTGGCCAAACGTCGCGTTCGACATCTATCCCGACCAAGTCGATTTTATGCAGATGATTCCAGTCTCGCCGACCGAGACCCTGATCCGGGAGATTGCCTATGCGCATCCGGATGCGCGTCGCGAAATGCGCGCATCCAGATATCTTAACTGGCGCATCAATCGGCGGGTTAGTGCGGAAGACAAGGCCTTGATCGAGCGAGTGCAAGCCGGCATGGGGTCGCGCAGCTACACCGCGGGCCCCCTCGGGCGCGGCGAAGTATCGCTACGCAGCTTTGCGCGCCGCATGCGCGAGCTGATTCCCGAGAGTTGCCTGGAGACGGCGCCGGCGCCCGGTTGGTTTCATGACTGAGGCACAAACGCGCGATGTTCTGATCATCGGCGGCGGTCATAACGGCTTGGTGTGCGCCGCCTATTTGGCCGCGGCTGGGCTGAAGGTGACGGTGCTCGAACGACGCCATGTGGTCGGCGGGGCGGCCGTCACCGAGGAGTTCCATCCAGGGTTTCGAAATTCGGTGGCTGCCTACACCGTCTCACTGCTGAACCCCAAGGTCATTCGCGACCTGGATCTGCCGCGCCACGGACTGCGCGTGGTAGAGCGGCAGCTGGCCAATTTTTTGCCGCTGGACGACAGCAACTATTTGAAGATCGGCGCCGGCAAAACGGCCGACGAAGTGGCGAAATACTCGACACGCGATGCGCAGCGTCTCGCCGACTACGCCGAACGGCTGGACATCATCGCGGATGTGCTGCGTGACATGGTGCTGGAAACGCCGCCGAATGTGAGCGCCGGCGGCTGGCTCGAAGCGCTGCCGGAACTGTTGCGCGGCGCCCGCCTGGGCAAGCGGCTGACGAAACTCGACTTGCCGATGCGGCGTGAATTGCTCGGTTTATTCGTGAAATCCGCCGGAGACTATCTAGACGGGTGGTTCGAGAGCGCACCGATCAAGGCGGCTTACGGCTTTGACGGCATCGTCGGCAATTACGCGAGTCCTTACGCGGCCGGCTCGGCTTACGTTCTGCTGCACCATGTGTTCGGCGAAGTGAACGGAAAGAAGGGCGTCTGGGGCCATGCAATCGGCGGCATGGGGGCTATCACACAGGCCATGGCGCGAGCCGCCGCGGAGCGCGGCGTCGAAATACGCGTCGCCAGTCCGGTGCGCGAAGTTCTGATCGAGGGCGGCCGCGCCGTCGGCGCGGTGACCGAGCAAGGTGAGGCGATTCGCGCACGCTGCGTGGTCTCCAACCTCAATCCGAAACTGCTGTACGGCTCGTTGATCGATTCGTCGCAACTGCCGCAGGACTTCAGTCAGCGCATCAAGCAGTGGCGCTGCGGATCGGGAACCTTCCGCATGAACGTTGCCCTGTCGGAGTTGCCCGATTTCAATTCGTTGCCGGGCACGACGCTGGCCGAGCATCACACCGCCGGCATCATCATGGCCCCCAGTCTTGCGTATATGGACCAGGCCTATCTCGATGCCAAGAGCGGCGGCTGGTCCAAGCGCCCCATCGTTGAAATGTTGATCCCGTCGACGTTGGACGACAGCTTGGCGCCGCCCGGGCAGCATGTGGCAAGCCTGTTCTGCCAGCACGTTGCACCATTGCTGCCGAACAATGCGTCCTGGGATGCGCATCGCGAGCCGGTCGCCGATGTGATGATCGATTTGGTGAATTCACATGCACCGAACTTCAAGGCCTCGGTGTTGGGGCGCCAAATCCTGAGTCCGCTGGATCTGGAGCGGACCTTTGGGCTCATCGGCGGCGATATTTTTCACGGCGCGCTGAGCCTGGATCAATTATTTTCCGCACGGCCCATGTTGGGCCATGGCGATTACCGCGGCCCGCTGAAGGGGCTGTACATGTGCGGCTCGGGAACGCATCCCGGCGGCGGCGTGACCGGCGCGCCGGGCCACAACGCCGCGCGAGAAATCATTGCTGATTTCAAGCGCGGGCGTTTGAAGCAGGCCTAGACGACCCGCCTCGGGTTACTTCTTCGCAGGATCCGGATACTCGAACGGATCGGTAGCCGCCGGCTGCGTCGGCAGCGCCTTGTGCGGCAGCGGCTTGTCGCTGTTCGCGGCGGCCAACAGCACGCTTGCCAGCACCACCGAAGCCTGGCGCATGTCCTGAATTCTCAAGTGATCGTAGACATCGAGATCCGTGTGGTGCACGCGCGATTCGTAGTCCAGGGGATCTTGAATGAATTGAAACGCAGGCAGCCCGATACGGCTGAGGAATACGTGGTCGGTGCCGCCCGTGGGTTCGGCCACCACACTGCTGGCGCCCATGCTGGCAAACGGCGACAGCCATTCATGCAACACAGGCACCACGGCGAAATTGCCCTCGGTGTAAATGCCGCGCAACTTGCCGGACCCATTGTCGATGTTGAAATAACCGGCAAGCTCCGAGAACTCCGGCAGAGTTTTGATGGGATAGGAATCCATCGAAAAGAACGGCGGCAGATCGGCCATCTCGGGATCGGTCAGTGGAGGCCGGGTCGCCAGGTGCTTCTCGACATAAGCCGCCGAACCCAACAGACCCTGTTCTTCGCCGGCCCACAATGCAAATCGAATGGTGCGCTTCGGTTGCACTTGCATGCTGGCGAGAATGCGCGCGGCTTCCATGATCATGACGCTGCCCGCGCCGTTATCCGCCGCACCGTCGCCCGCCACCCAGCTATCCAAATGCGCGCCGGCCATTACGTACCCCGCCTTGGGATCCGTGCCGGGAATTTCGGCGAACACATTGTAGGCGTTGTGGTCCGCGTCTTCGAAGTGCACCTTGCTGTCGATCTCTACGCGCACATCGCCGACTTTGGCGAGACGCGCCAGCTTGCGGTAGTCCTCGGCCGCCAGCTCCACACCCGGCAGCTTGGGTGTCTTGCCGACCCGATAACCGGCGCCTTCGCCGTGCACCAACCGACCCTCGCTGCGCGACATCTGCACCCAGGCGAGCGCGCCCTCTTGCGCGAGGAAGGCGTCCATATTGATCCTGAACTTGAAGCGTTCGAGCCGCTTCTTGATGGCCTCGGGATCGAAGGTGGGCTGTTGGAACTTGTCGAGCTTGCTGACATCAGCATCCGAGAAGCGCTGAAAGGGGGCTTCGCCGTCGTCCTTCTGCGGTCCCGGCCAAGTCACCAGCACGATTTTCCCCGTGAGCTTGCCCTTGTAGTCGGCGAAATCCCGCTCGTTGTTCATCGGCGCCACGAAAATAGGAGCGCTAAGCGCGCCGTTGGTCGCCGGCGTCCATGCAATCGGAATAGAGCGCAATTCCAGCGGACGCGGCGCCACCAAACGCATGCGCGATGACTCGATCCACCAACCTCGGCCGAAATCGAATGCTTCCGTGTGAACGTTCTTCAAGCCCCAGCCGGTGAACTTCGACTGAGTCCAGCGCTCCGCTTTGCGCATTGCCGGAGAATTGGTCATACGGCCGCCGATTTGATCGGCCAGATACTCAGCCGTCTGCGGAACTTCGCTGTGATTGAAGCCCTCGTCGGCAATGCGGTTCAACGCATTGGTCACCGCCGGTGAGGACGATGCGGGTTTATTCGCCGCCACGGCGGAGAAGGTGACTACACAGCAGACGAAGGAGAGCAGGAGTTTTTTATTCATCCCGCAATCCTAGCAACCTCCGCGCGCCGGTTCCATCCTGCGTTTACGCGTCGATGCCCTGCATCTTGAGGTACTCATCGTAGGTGCCCTTGAAATCTACGATGCCCTTGCCGGGCCGCAGCTCGATGATCCGAGTCGCCAATCCGCCGACGAATTCCCGGTCATGGGAGACGAAGATCAGCGTGCCGGCATAGTGCTCGAGCCCAATCTGCAATGACTCGATGGTTTCCATATCCATGTGATTGGTAGGTTCGTCCATCAGCAACACATTGGGCTTGGTGAGTATCAGCTTGCCGTAAATCATGCGTCCCTTCTCGCCGCCGGACAGCACTTTCACCGACTTTTTGGTCTCTTCTCCGGAAAACAACAGCCGGCCCAATGTGGCGCGCACGATTTGATCGTCGTCGGCCTTGCCGGTGTACTGGGACATCCAAGCGAACAGATCGATCTTGTCCTCGAATTCCGCCTGCGGATCCTGCGGCATGTAGCCGGGTTGGGCATTTTCGACCCAAGTGATTCGTCCGCTGGTTGGACGCAGCTCGCCGGCAAGCAGGCTCATCAAGGTGGTCTTGCCGGCGCCATTCGGTCCAATGATGGCGATGCGCTCGCCGCCCTCGACATTGAAGCTGATGTTGTCGAGAACCTGCTCCGCGGCGCCCGGATAGCTGAAACCCAGCTTTTCTACGGTCGCAGCATTGCGGTACAGCTTCTTGCCCTGCTCGAAACGGATGTAAGGATTCTGCCGCGACGACGGCCGGATTTCCTCGATCTTGATCTTCTCGAGCTGCTTCTTGCGCGAAGTGGCTTGTCGCGCCTTGGAAGCGTTCGCGGAAAAACGCCGCACGAATTCCTGCAAATCCGAGATGCGGTCCTTGGCCTTGGCGTTGGCGGCTTCGACCCGCTCGCGAGCTTGGACCGAAGCCAGCATGAAATCGTCATAGTTGCCGGGATAGATCTTCAGCTGCTGAAAATCCAAATCAGCCACGTGTGTGCAGACCTGGTTCAAAAAGTGGCGATCGTGGCTGATGATGACCATGGTGGCGTTGTAGTTGTTGAGCGCACCTTCCAGCCAGCGAATCGAATTGATGTCGAGATTGTTGGTCGGTTCATCCAGCAGCAGCACATCCGGACTGGAGAACAGCGCCTGCGCCAACAGTACGCGCAGCTTCAAGCCCGGCGGCACTTCGCGCATGGGGCCGTTGTGGCGCGCTTCGGCAATACCGGCATCGGTCAATATGCTGCCCGCTCTGGCCTCGGCGTCGTAGCCGCCATACTCGGCGAATACCCCCTCCAACTCCGCCGCCTTCATGTAGTCCTCGTCGGTGGCATTCGGATCCGCATAGATCCGATCGCGCTCCTGCATCGCCTGCCACAGTTCATTGTGGCCGCGCATCACCACGTCGAGCACGCGCTCGTCCTCGTAGCCGAACTGATTTTGGTTCAGCTTGCCCAAGCGCATGCCGGCTTGCAGCATCACGTCTCCGGCGCTGGCTTCGAGGTCTCCCCCCAGCACCTTCATCAAAGTGGATTTTCCGGAGCCGTTCGCGCCGATCAGGCCATAGCGATTGCCGTCGGAGAACTTGACCGTGACTTGTTCGAACAGGGGTTTGGCGCCGAACTGAATGGCGACATTGGAGGTGGCGAGCATGGTTAAGCGACTACATTGAAATATGCGGGCGTTGACGCCGCGGTTGCCTCAAGAAATCCGTATGGAGTGCCGTCGCTCTTGGCGGGGCGCGTCAATATTCGCCCTATCCGGCCCACCCATTATACCGAGCTTGGGCCATCAAGGCTGGTGTTTTTCCGCCGCAGCGGGCAGCCGCCAGGGCGGAAAGCGCCGCGCTTCTCCCGCGTGATACAGGCAAATACGGTTGCCGTCGGGGTCACGAAGGTAGGCCTCCCGCCACAGCCATTCCTCATCCTTGGGATTCTGCTCGAACTCGATACCCTGCTTGCGCAGCGTCTCGCAGGTGGCATCGAGGTCATCGCACTCGAAGTAAATTATGGTGTGCGAGGGCGTTAAACGCTCGACCACATGCAGGGAAAAGGTTGCGCCGCCGTCGCGGCATTCGAAGCGTGCGTACTTGGGAAGATCCTCGACGATTTGTGTAAAGCCCAGGCGTTTGTAAAATGCCGCGCCGCGTGCCACATCAAGCGATGGCAGCGTCACTTGATTTAGATTCATGATTGGTCGCGGCGCCCTAAGCGCGCTATTTCTTGCGTTGCGCCGGGCGGCGGGAGGTCTTCTTCGCGGCCTTGCGTTTTGGCGCAACTTTGCGCGCCGCCTTTCGCTTGACCCTGGTCTTGGCGACAACCTTAGCCTTGGGCTTGGGCTTGGGCTTGGGCTTGGCCTTAGCCTTGGCCTTCACCTGCGAAGCTTTTGGCTTCGCTTGCGCCGGCGCGGCGGTGGCGCCGTTCGGCGCTTCACCGCGCAGCTGATCGAGAATCGCAGGGTTCTCCAGCGTGGACATATCCTGGGTGATTTCCTCACCGCGCGCGACGGCGCGCAGCAACCGCCGCATGATCTTGCCGGAGCGGGTCTTCGGCAGATTGTCGGTGAGGCGGATTTCGTCCGGCTTGGCGATTGGGCTCAGCTGCTCGCCCACCCAGTTGCGCAGCTCATCGATGAGCGACTGCGCCGCGGCGCCTTGCGGGCGCGTCACGTTCAGCGTGACGTAAGCGAACACCGCTTCGCCCTTGATCTCATGCGGTTTGCTCACGACAGCCGCTTCGGCCACCCTCGGGTGAGCCACCAGCGCGGATTCGATTTCCATGGTGCCGAGTCGATGGCCGGCCACATTCAACACATCATCGATCCGGCCCATGATCCAGTAATAGCCATCCTTATCGCGATGTGCGGAATCACCAGCGACGTAATAGCGATTCTGAAACTTCTCCCAATACGTGCTGAGGTAGCGATTGTTGTCGTTCCAAATGGTGCGCAGCATCGAGGGCCAGGGCCGCTTGATCACCAGGTAGCCGCCGCCATCCGGAGTCTTCACCGGGCGTCCTTCTTCATCGACGATGTCGACGAAAATGCCGGGCAGCGGCTTGGTGCAGGAGCCGGGCTTTGTGGGTGTCACGCCGGGAATCGGCGTCATCATGATGGAGCCGGTTTCCGTCTGCCACCAGGTGTCGACGATGGGACAACGCTCCTTACCAATCACCCGGTGATACCACATCCACGCTTCCGGATTGATGGGCTCACCGACGCTGCCCAGCACCCGCAGTTTGCTCAAGTCGTATTTTGCCGGAACCGCATCACCCAGCTTCATCAGCGCGCGGATTGCAGTCGGCGCAGTGTAGAAGATGCTGACTCCATGCGTTTCGCAAATTTTCCAGAATCGACCGCCGTCGGGAAAAGTCGGCGCCCCCTCGTACATTAGGACGGTCGCGCCGAGCGCCAACGGCCCGTACGCCACATAGGTATGTCCGGTGACCCAGCCCACGTCGGCCGTGCACCAATAGACATCGCTGTCTTTGAGATCGAAGGTCCACTGAGTACTGAGCTTCGCATTCAACAGATATCCGGCGCTCGAATGTTGAATGCCTTTGGGTTTCCCAGTGGACCCGGAGGTGTAGAGCAGGAACAGCGGATGTTCAGCATCCACCCATTCCGGTTCGCAGCTGTCGGATTCGTCCGCCACCGCGTCGTGCCACCAGATATCGCGGTCAAATCGCATCTCGCACGGGTTGCCGGTACGCCGATAAACGATGACACTCTCGACGCTGGCGCAGCCCTCGGCCAGAGCCTTGTCCACGGCGCGCTTGAGTTCCACCGCGGCGCCGCCGCGCCAACCACCATCCGCCGTCACCACCAGCTTGGCGCCGGCGTCTTCAATCCGATCCTTCACGGCATTTGCCGAGAAGCCGCCAAACACCACCGAATGCACGGCCCCGATACGGGCGCAAGCTTGCATGGCAATGACCACTTCGGGCACCAAAGGCATGTAAATCACCACGCGATCACCGCGCTGAATGCCTTTCGACTTCAAGGCATTGGCGAAGCGGCACACTTCCTGGTGCAACTGCGTGTATGTCAGCGTGCGCGAATCGCCGGCCTCGCCCTCGAAGATGATGGCGGTCTTGTCGCCGCGCTCCGCCAAATGCACGTCCAGGCAATTGTACGAAACGTTCAGTTGTCCATCGGTAAACCAGCGGTAGTTGGGCGCGCGCACGTCATCCAGCGGCACCGTGAACGGACGATGCCACTCGATGTTCGCCACTGCCAGGTCCGCCCAGAATCCGACGTAATCTTCGGCGGCCTTGTCGTACATGCTCTGCAGCTGCGCCGCCTTGAGGGTGGCTTGCTTGCGGAATGCCGCCGACGGCGGAAATTCGCGCTTCTCCTGCAGGACCGAACTAATATCTTTCTGCGCCATGCTCTTTACCCCCGACTCAAATCGCGGCGGCAATGCGACGCGCTTGCTGCCTCAATATATTGCCAAATCCGTGCTGATCGAAAAAGCAGCTCAGCTTGCCGCTGTCCTGTGGTCGGCGCTTCAAATCGTCCAGCGATGCGTCAAGCGGCATGTCGCAGACTATTCCGGTCAAGCGGCGCGCCAGATAGGCCGCTTCTTTGTGTTGCAGCAGTTTAGCAGCGACCGCCGCCGCGCCGCGCAATTTAAGCAGCGGAATACGATGAAGATTCTCATACAGTTCATCGAGCGAACCAAATATGCTGAACAGCTCGGCGGCCGTCTTTTTGCCGACGCCGGGAACGCCCGGAATGTTGTCGACACTGTCGCCGGTCAGCGCCAGAAAATCCGCAATCAGTTCCGGCGCCGCGCCAAAACGCGGGCCGATGTCATGGTAGTGATAGCGCATGTTGCCGGTGTAGTCCCAGAACACATCGCCATCGCGGATCAGTTGCGACAGGTCCTTGTCGCGGGTCACCAAGACGTTGCGCAAACCAGCGGCCCGCGACAGCGCGGCCAGTGTTCCAATGATGTCGTCCGCTTCGTATTCGGCACTGGCGTACTCTGCCAGGCCCATATGGCGGCAGAATTCCCGGCAGAGCGCGAATTGCCGCTCCAGATCGGCCGGCGGCGACTCCCGATTGGCCTTATAAGCCGGATAAATTCCGTTGCGGTACGAGATAACGCTGCGCAAGCTCAGATCGAATGCCACGCCGATGCGCTGCGGGCGCTCCTGCTCCAATAAATCCGATAGGAAGCGCGCGAATCCGTATAACGCGTGCGTGGCGTTACCGTCGGCGTCGACCATGTCGGCCGGCATCGAGTGATAAGCGCGAAAAATAAAATAACTGGCGTCGATGTAGTACACCACGCCCGATCCGGCCACGGGCAATCCCGCCATCGAACTCACATCGGCCAGCGTTGCATGCGCTCGTGCAAGGGGCTCGAACGGGGAAAGTGCGCGACCAAGTACTCCATTTGGTCCGCCAGCACGCGGCGGCCCTTCAGAAAGATGTACTCGGCATAGGTGGGAGTAAACGGCACCGCCAGCAACTGCATTCCCGCCTGCTCCGGAGTGCGCGACGCCTTGGCGTTGTTGCAGCGGCGGCAGGCCGATACCACGTTGCTCCAGATGTCATGGCCGCCGCGGCTGAACGGAGTTACGTGGTCGCGCGACAGCAGGCTGTATGTAAAACGTGCGCCGCAATACAGGCAAAGGTAGGCATCGCGGCGAAACAGGGTCTGATTATTGAGCGGCGGGGTGTAACCGGCGCCGCGCAAGTTTCCAGGATTGCCGGTCACGCCCAACGTGGCGATGATGGAATTCACATCGACGATGGTGCGAAGGCCGGTCTTCGCGCATGTGCCGCCGTACAAGCGGTACAACAATGTTCCGCAGGTGTAGGCCACCTGTTCGGTGTGATACAGGCGTGCGGCCTCGCGGTAATCCACCCACTCCAAAGGCATGCCCGAAACATCGGTGCGCAATATTTGTTGCGACAACGGGTAATTGTGCGGCACAACTGCCAAGTCATCCCGCCAATCCAATAGTTGATATTTTTCCGGCATACCCGTATTCATAACACCACTAAAGATAGTCGACTCTTATGCCATAATTCAACGTTTGGCACATTACGGCTTAGGAGAATGCTGCATGTCTGTCGTCGTGGGTGTCCTCGCGGAAACCGTTGCCAAAGAGACCCGGGTTGCGGTGGTTCCGGAGATCGCCGCCAAACTGAAAGCAGCCGGCGTGCGCGTTTTGATGGAACGCGGAGCTGGGACTGCCGCCCATTTTCCCGACAGTATGTACGCAGACGCTGAATTCAGCGATGCCGCCACCATCCTCCGCACCGCTGATGTGCTGCTGAAGGTGCAACCGCCCTCCCTGACCGAGGTCGCGGCGCTGAAGAAAGGCGCGGTGGTAATCGGCTTTATGCAGGCTTACGCCCAACCTGACCTAGTCCGGGCCCTCAAAGAGCGCGGAATCACCAGCTTTGCGATGGAATTGGTGCCGCGCATCTCGCGCGCGCAATCCATGGACGCTTTGTCCTCCCAAGCTGCCGTGGCCGGATACAAGGCGGTGCTGATTGCCGCCAACACCCTGGAAAGATTTCTGCCCATGCTGACCACCGCTGCCGGCACGATTCGCCCGGCCCTGGTGCTGGTCATCGGCGCCGGTGTCGCCGGCCTCCAAGCCATTGCCACTGCGAAACGGCTGGGAGCGGTGGTGGAAGCCTACGATGTGCGTAGCGCGACCAGGGACCAAATCAAATCGCTGGGCGCGAAATTCGTCGAAACCGGCGTCTCCGCGGAGGGTGCCGGCGGCTACGCGCGTGAACTCACGGCTGAAGAGAAGCTCAAGCAGCAGGAAGTCTTGGATGCGCGCATTGCGGCCAGCCACGCGGTCATCAGCACCGCCTCGGTGCCGGGTCGTGCCGCGCCGCGCATCATCAGCAAGGCTGCGGTCGAGCGCATGGGCGCAGGTTCCGTGATCATCGACATCGCGGCCGAACAGGGCGGCAATTGCGAACTGACCAAGGCGGGCGAGACCGTCATGCACGGCGGCGTAAAGATAGTCGGCCCCGTCAACCTGCCCGCATCGCTCCCGTACCACGCCAGCGAAATGTATTCGCGCAATTTGTTCAATCTGCTCAAACCCGCGTTGCCCAAGGGCGAATTGTCGATCGATTGGAATGACGAGGTTTTCGCCGGCGCCGTGCTGACGCATGACGGGCAAATCAAGCACGAAGCCACGCGCAAAGCGCTGGAAGGACAGTAAACATGATCGACGGCGTCATCGCGCTCTATATTTTCATGCTGGCGGCGTTTACGGGCTACGAGGTCATTTCTCGCGTACCCGTCATCCTGCATACACCGCTGATGTCGGGTTCCAATTTCGTGCACGGCATCGTCTTGGTCGGGGCGATGGTGGCGCTGGCCACCGCCGACACCACCTTGGTTCGCGTCATCGGGTTCATTGGTGTGATGCTGGCCGCCGGTAACGCCGTGGGCGGCTATGTGGTCACCGAGCGCATGCTCAAGATGTTCGTACTAGCCGGCAAGAAGAAGGGGCCTTAAGGTGCCGAGCGCGTCAACCATACAAACCATTACGCAGCTGTCCTATTTGGCTGCCGCGGCGCTGTTCATCCTCGGACTGAAGCGCATGAGCTCCCCGGTCACTGCAGTCAGCGGTGTGCGCTGGGCGGGCGTCGGCATGCTGCTGGCTACCATTGTGACGCTGGGGTTCATTGCCGGGGCACCGGCGATCAACATGATTTTGGTCATCGTTGCCATTGCCATCGGCACGGTGGTCGCCATGATCACCGGCAAGCGCGTCGCGATGACCGATATGCCGCAGATGATTGCGCTGTACAACGGCATGGGCGGCGGCGCCGCGGCAGCAATTGCGGCGGTGGAACTGTACACCGGCAATGAAACCAATCTGGTGCACTTGACCATGGCCACGATCGGCGGCTTCATCGGCGCCGTTTCCTTCAGCGGCAGCTTGATCGCTTTTGCCAAACTCCAGGGATTGATCACCAAGTCCGTTAGGTTCGGTGGCCAGAAGTTCGTCAATCTGGCGATCTTGCTGATTACCATCGCGGTCGGATTCTGCGTGGTTTCGGGTGCGGGCGCATCGACAGGCCTGCCCTTCGTCACCATCTTCTTCGCGGGTGCCTTGGTTCTCGGTATCGCCATGACGCTGCCGATCGGCGGCGCCGATATGCCGGTGGTCATTTCGTTGTACAACGCATTGACTGGTTTGGCGGTGGGCTTCGAGGGCTTCGTGCTCGACAATGCTGCCATGATTATCGCCGGCACGGTGGTGGGCTCCGCCGGCACGCTGCTCACTCAACTGATGGCCAAGGCGATGAATCGCTCGCTGGCCAACGTGCTGTTCTCGAATTTCGGCGAATCTTCGGCGCCCGGCAGCGGCGGTGTAACCGGTACCCAGAAAGCCATCGAAGCATCCGATGCCGGGGTGATGATGGCTTATTCCCAGAAGATCATCGTGGTACCAGGCTATGGCCTGGCCGTCGCCCAGGCGCAGCACAAGGTCTGGGAACTCACCCAGCTGCTGATCGATCATGGCGTCAAAGTGCGCTTCGCGATTCATCCGGTCGCCGGTCGCATGCCTGGCCACATGAACGTGCTGTTGGCGGAAGCCGGCGTGCCCTACGATCTGATTTCGGACCTCGACGAGATAAACGCCGAATTTGAAACCGCGGATGTGGCTCTGATCATCGGCGCCAATGACGTGGTCAATCCGGACGCGCGCAGCAACAAGAGCAGCCCGATTTACGGCATGCCCATCTTGAACGCCGACAAAGCCAAGAATGTCATCGTCATCAAGCGCGGACAGGGCCAAGGATTTTCCGGAATCGACAACGCTCTATTCGTGCTCGATCAGACCCGGATGCTGTACGGCGACGCGCAGGCGGCTGTGGGGCAACTAATACAAGCCGTAAAGGCCGCAGGCTGATCTGGGAGGCTGATCAGCGTGAAAATACTGCCGCCGCTGCTGCTGTTGTGTGCAACCGCGGGCGCCCATGCGGCGAGTGCACCGGCCTCCGCGGAAAACGCTCGCTGGGAAAGCCACGCCCGCAACGTTGAAATCGTGCGCGACAACTGGGGCATCGCCCATGTCTACGGCAAATCGGATGCCGACACCGTGTTCGGCGCCATCTACGCGCAGGCCGAGGATGATTTCAATCGCATCGAACGCAACTACCTGATCGGACTCGGTTGGCTTGCGCAAGCGGAGGGCGAATCGGCGCTGTATGGCGATTTGCGTGCGCGCCTGTTCATCGACGCCAACGCGCTGAAGGAGCAGTACAAAACCAGCCCCGCATGGCTCAAGTCTTTGATGACGGCATGGTCGGATGGATTGAACTACTACCTGTCGAAACATCCCACGGTCACGCCGAAGGTTATTCGTCATTTCGAGCCGTGGATGACCTTGTCATTCACCGAGGGCAGCATCGGTGGC
>JAXDQN010000223.1:0-5206 GCA_034667865.1 Gammaproteobacteria bacterium | reverse complement strand
GACCTTTCGCTTGAACCTGCCGGCCATGCAACTGGCGCAGGCGGCCATGGCGCCTACGCAAATTCTACTGATCATCCCCTTCCTGCGGCTCGGCGAGTGGATTGCGCGCGCACCGCGCCATCCGCTGTCCATCAAAGAAGGCCTGGCTCTGATCGAGCAAGGGGTGTGGCAGGCCATCGTAGTTCTGTGGGACGCCATCGTGCACGCCGCCATCGCTTGGGCGTTGGTGGCACCCATGGCAATCTATTTGTTGTACCGAATTTTGACGTCGGTCTTCGCAAGAGCGGCCGCGCGGGTGCGCAGAAGTCCGAACCGCTTAGTCCCCGCCGCTGCCATCCCGGCTACGCCCAGGGTCAATCCCAAGCCGTAATTGCTTCACGCAGTAGCGTGCTTATGACCCGCTGCCGCCGCGTTCGCTTCGGTTTCATCTTCGCACCCATGAGCGCAGCGATCTCTTTCAATTTGCAGCGTGGCGTGATGAATTTGGAAACGATTTTTCAGTTTGGGCGTTAGCGATTCGATCAAGGTGTCTTCGGCGCCGCGATCAGGAACCACCAAATGCGCCGTCAATGCGACATTGGTGGTGCTCAGTGCCCAAATATGCAGATCGTGCACGTCGGTTACACCGCTCTGATCCGACAGGAAAGACAGAACCGCGGAAGAGTTGACGCTGAAAGGCACGCCGTCCAGTGACAGATGCAGCGAATCTCGCAGCAACCGCCAGGTGCTGAGCAGAATCACCGCCACGACAATCAAGCTGATGATTGGGTCCAGGCGATTCCAACCGGTCACCATGATCAACAGTCCCGACACCAACACGCCGGCAGACACCGCCGCGTCGCCCAACATATGGATGTATGCACTGCGCCGATTCAGATCGCCATGGCTACCCGCGTGCAGCAACCAAGCGCAAATGCCATTGAGCAAAATGCCGACGCCGGCGACGATCATCACGGTTTCTCCGGCCACGGGCGGCGGTGAAGCCACGCGGATCGCCGCCTCCCAAGCGATGGCGCCGCAGGCCAGGAGCAGGAGCACGGCATTCGCTAGTGCTGCGAGCACCGACGAACGGCCCAGTCCGTAGGTGAATCGCGCGCCCGGGGGCCGGCGCCCTAAATACATCGCGGTCCACGCACACGCCAGACCGAGCACATCACTCAGGTTGTGGCCGGCATCGGCAATCAAGGCCACCGAATTCGACACGAAACCGAATCCACCCTCGAGCAGCACGAATAGCACATTGAGCCCTACGGCCACACCCATGCGCAGATTGACGCCGTCGGTAGGAATGGCGTGGGAATGTCCCGGCCCGTGAGAGTGGTCATGTGAATCATGCGTCCCATGCCCGTGTTCATGATCTTGATGTTCCATGCGCCTTCAAATCCTTGAGTTGCTCGAAGGTCTGCAATCGCCACAGCCTCGGGAAGAATATTCGTGCCCACAGCACGGTAATCACCAATGTAGCGACGCCGCCCACAACGATGGCGGGCACCAATCCGAACCACGCCGCCGTGGTGCCCGATTCGAACTCGCCTAACTCATTGGAGGCCCCAATGAATACAGAGTTCACGGCGCTCACCCGGCCGCGAATCGTATCCGGCGTCTCCAGTTGCACCAGCAGGGAACGCACGAACACGCTGATCATATCGCCGACCCCCAGTATCACCAATGCGGCCATGGCCACCCAAAACCAGTGGCTCAATCCCAGCACGACCGTCGCCGTTCCAAAGGCGCCAACGCCATAAAACATCATCCTGCCGACCCGCCGCGTGACCGGCCGGAATGCCAGAAACACCGCCGTGAGCCCCGCTCCGATCCCCGGCGCGGCACGCAAGTAACCAAACACCTCGGGGCCGGCATGCAGTACGTCCCGGGTATAGGCCGGAAGCAGGGCCGTCGCTCCGCCGAACAATACCGCAAATAAATCCAGCGAAATGGCACCCAGTACCGTTTTGCGGTGCCACACGAACCGCACGCCCTCCAGGAGCGTCGCCCATGACAAGTTAGACCTTGCCGAGGGTAGACGCCGCTTACGCACCAAAGCGATCAGGGTGATCGCGGCCAACAACAGCAGCGCCGCAGCGCCATAAACCACGCCTGCGCCGCTGTTTCGACCCAGCCGGGTCTCCGCAATCGCATAAATGACGCCGCCAATACTCGGCCCAGCGATGGCGGCGACTTGATTGGCCGAAGAGTTGATCGCCAGCGCATTGCGCAGCAATTCGATCGGCACAATCGTTGGCACGAATGATTGCGACGCCGGCACCTGAAACGCCCGGGTGACGCCGAAGATGGCCAACACGCCGAAAATCGGCAACGTGGTGGCGATCTCAGCGCGCGCGAAACCGATCAATGCCAGCGTGCACACGCCATAGGCGCAATGACCGATCAAAATGATCACGCGGCGATCGAATTGATCCGCCACATGCCCTGAAAACAGCACCAAGCACAGGAACGGCAGGAACTGCGACAGGCCGATCAGGCCAAGATCCAGCACGCGGCCGGTGATGTGATACACCTGCCAGCCGACCGCCATGATGATCATTTGCGTGGCGATCGAACCGAAGAACCGTGAGGCAAGGTAGAGTGAAAAGTCGCGGTTTTGCAAAACCGCGAACCCTGCCGTCGGAGGCGCAGAATTCAAGCGATCAGAGTCCTAAATCGCTCAATGAAGGATGATCGTCGGGACGCCGCCCCAAGGGCCAGTGATAGTGGCGATCGGCCTGCTTGATGGCCAAATCATTGATGCTGGCGATGCGCAGCCGCATCAAGCCATGCTCGTCGAACTCCCAATTCTCATTGCCGTAGCTGCGAAACCATTGACCGCTGTCGTCGTGCCATTCGTAGGCAAAGCGTACCGCGATGCGATTTTCGCGAAATGCCCAGACTTCCTTGATGAGGCGATAGTCCAACTCGAGCGCCCACTTGCGCGTAAGGAAATCTTGAATCGCTTGGGTCCCCTGGATGAACTCGGCGCGATTTCTCCAGCGGCTGTCCGTGGTGTATGCGCCTGACACGCGCACCGGATCCCGGGAATTCCAGGCGTCTTCCGCCATACGTGCCTTACGCTGAGCGGATTCCAAGGTAAATGGTGGTAGAGGCGGACGATCCATGAACTACTTGCTCGAATTCGGGCGTCAGAAGTGACGGGAAATATAGAACGTGAGACTCTCGATCTTGAAGAAGGTCTCCGGCCTCACTCCCTGAAGATCGCTCGCCAGCACGTGATCCCGCGCAAGATTTTGCCCGTAACGGAAATCCAGGTTCAAATCCCATTTGGGAACGACATTGCGCCATTGCGCACCGAGGCCCCCATACAGCGACGTTGCGGGCGTCTGCACGTTGTAACGTGCAATTCCGGCAAAAGCACTCACTGCGAACGGACCATTGAAACGGTAGCGCCAGTCGAGCGCCCGCAATCCGATCAGCAAGTGATCGTCGATTTGATCCAACTCCAGGCGCACACCGAGGTCGCCATAGTCCGTTACTGCGCGACGCGCACCCAGTCCAAAGTGGGGACCGAAGTTGAGCTTGCTGGTGGTAATGGGAATACCGGGCTCGAGATCCGTGCGCACCTTGTTGGCGTTTACGCCCATATCGACAAATACCTCGGCGCCCCGGTCATCGGTCTGATGCGTGCCATTATCATCATCGTCATCGGAAACAGCATCGCGAGTGCGCTTGTCGCCGCCGTAGCGCACGAAGCCCGACAACCGGGCGAATGACTTGCCAAATACATCGCGGCCTGCCAGTACTTCGCCGCCCACAGTCACATCGTTCCACGGCCGCGAATAGGTGATCGATGCATCGTAGTAACGATGATAGGGAAATGCGGGCGTACCGCTATAAGTGCGGAAATCGCCCCCGAAGTAGCTTTGGTTGGCGACGCTTCGGATGCGTTCTTCCAAATATCCGCCGAACGGCGGCGTCCAACCGATGCGCAGCATCTGGCTTCTTGCCCCGACGCCGTCGCCAAAATTACGCTGGTCAGCGCCCCAATTGCCGAGCACGAAGTGATCGTTGGACAAGCCGTCCAGATATACGTTGTGCACGTACCAGATGTTCGACCATTCGGAGATTTCATAGGTGGCATCGAAGTAGCGAAAGATGCGCGGAAAATCGATGCCCGCGGACGTCGATGGACTGCCCAGCAGGTAGCTGCCGCCGTCGGAGTTGTCCTCGCCGGCGTATTGGAAATACACCGCGAATGGCGTCTTGGACGGGAAAATGAAGCGACTGATGTAAGAGGCCTGTTGATTTCCCTGGGTCTGCGACAAACCGCTAGGCTTGAAGAAGTCGCGAGCCAGAAAACTCACACCCGAGGGCAGGCCGTTGCCGCCGCCATATTGCAGCAAGCGATTCACGCCCACTGACCAACCGCTAAATGGCTCGAAGGAAAACTGTGCGCCAAATATTTTCGGGTTGCCGAGCGCGTCGATGCCATTGACGAGAATGTGGTTGCTCGACATCCGCGCCCAGAAAAGCTCGTACTGAAAACCCAGGCGCGTCAGCGGCTCGTAGTTGGACAAAGTTGCCGACGGCATGGTCGGCGCTTCTGTGCTGATGAGTGCGCTGTTGTCGGTCATCGGCGAGAACCAGTGATCGCGATAGCCTAAGTCCAATTGCGCCCAATTGGTGCCGACACTCAGCATGGAGCCGGTTGGCACCACTCTGCCGTCATAGGCAATGCCGCCGACGCTCGCGAGCAAGTAGTCGGTCGTCTGCTCATAACCGACCACCGAGACTTCATACTTGCTGTCGACGGTCATGCCGTGCTGATTGGGCAGCGCCGGATCGGAGCCATGCGAGGCGGAACCCGTGATGCTCGCGTGCGTCAATGCATAATCGCGCGAGTAGCGTTGCAGATACTTGCTTACCTTGGCACACAGTATTTTGTCGACTTTGCAAGCTTGCGGCAGCGCCAGCTGCACCAGCTGAACGGAGAAAGGGCGCTTCAAAATTGGCTCGTCCGCAAGAATGAGCACGCGTTCGATCTGACGCTCAATCTCAGGTTCGAGATTCAAGGGCAGATAGGCCGTAACGCCGTCCGCGCGCGCGGCACTGGACCCAATGATCATCGCGAGAGCGGCCATCCGGGCCCATCCACGCGTCAGGAATTTCATGGTATGCATGGTCTCGATGATGGACTAGCGGACGGGGGGCACAATCAAGGTCGGTGCGCGGCACGCGCCCCGTGCGGCGTCAG
>JAXDQN010000222.1:0-3058 GCA_034667865.1 Gammaproteobacteria bacterium | reverse complement strand
ACTGCTTGGTCAACTCTTCTCGTCGGCTGACCGCGATCGATAAAGCCGTCTCGGCCTTCTTCATATCATCGGTTTCTTTTTGAAGCTGCGCGAAGTAGCCGCCCTGATCGCTCGGCATCATGCCCACATTTCTCTTTTTGAAATTGGCGAGTTTGTCCTCCGCGAGGCTGAGACGTTGCTCGTAATCCTTGATCTGCGTCTGCAGAAACTTCTGCGCCTGTTCCGAGCCCTCGCGCTTGCCGCCCAAAGTCTCACGCACAAAGGTCGTGAGCAGCGCGTCAACAACCTTTAACGCACGCTCCCGATTTGGGTCCATGTAGTGAAAGCCATAGATCATGCCCGCCGTATTGTGATCGTCGCCCTGATTTCCTGCATTCAGCGCGGTCAGGATAATTCTGTTGCCGAATATGCCGAGTATGGTGTCGCGCGTCCGGTCATCGACCGTGCCGGCCGGCAGGACTCCCGTTTCGGTTGCGATCCGTTCCAGCTGCGGCCCCTCCAGCAACGACTGCCGCACATAGTTGATTTGCGCATCCACGTTCTGATCGATGGTCAGCCCCTGCAGCGCGGGCTTCAGCGCCGTGCGCGTGTCGACGAACACGCGCGCCTCCGCGGCATAGCGATCCGGCAGCGCGAACACGATGGCCCAGCCGACAACGGCGATTACCAGGGCGCAAGCGACCGCTATCCAGCGGAAGCGCCACGCCCCGCGGATTTCATCCAACACATGCAGGATCTGGGGGCTCATGCGCTAAAAACGGGTTTCCGGCACGACCAGTACATCACCGGGCTTAAGTGGCAGATTCTGGGTCATATCGCCATGTTCTACCAATGCTTCGAGCTTCACCTTGATCTCGGTGCTCTTGCCGTTCTCGCTGCGCACCAAACGGGCGCGATTTCCGGCGGCGAATTGCCCCAGGCCCCCGACCTCGAGCACGGCATCCAGCACCGTCATACCGTCCCGATACGGCAGCGCCTTGGGTGTTTTTACCTGGCCGATCACTCTGACCTGGCTAAAGGCGCTGACGGCGGTGATCACCACAATATTCACTTTGGGCGTTTTGACATAGGTCGACAAGGACTTTTCGATGTCTCTCGCCAGCTGTGAGGGGGTCTTTCCCACCGCAACCATGTCCTCGACCAACGGAGTCGAGATTTTCCCATCGGGCCGCACCGGTATCGTGGCCGACAGGTCTTCGTTTTGGAAAACGTAGACTCGCAGAGTGTCCCCCGGACCGATTCGATAATCGGCAGGGACCGGCGCGGGGGGCGCATCACCGGCGTCGGCGGCCCTCGCCTGAGTCAATCCACACGCTGACCAAAGCATCAGCAATGAACCCACCAGCAGGATCTGCCATTTCACAGGGTTGGCATTCGGCACAGGGATATCTTACCTCGGAACAGTGCTATAAATTCATGAATCACAAGACATTCTACGCGATTGACCAACTGGGTAGCGACCCATTCCTGCCGCCATTATGTAAGTGTTGCCGGTCTCATTTTGTGCCGATATTAAGTCCGTATTTGGCGACACATTGCGGCGATGGAGTACTCATTTTCTAATCGCGGTATGTACGCCAACACACGCATCGCCGCCCGCCCTCGATTCGCAATGATTGCGATGGTTGCCGCTTGCCTCGCACTCACCGCATGTAAGGACGACGTCACCACGGCCAGCACCGGCACGCCGGCTTCGCCGGCTTCGTCGTCGTCGGGCCAGTCGACCGGCGTGGCACTGTCCGGCGCGCCAAAGACAACGGCCACGGCCGGCTCGAACTATTTGTACCAGCCCTCCCTGACTCAGGGCAGCGGCGATGTGACCTTCAGCGTTTCAGGCATGCCGAAATGGGCCACGTTTGACAGCAGCACCGGGGTACTAACCGGCACGCCAGCCACCTCCGACGAAGGCAAGACAGGCCCCATCACCATTACCGCCACCAACGGCGCGACCAGCTCATCGGTCGGTCCGTTTACCATCCAGGTCAATGCTCCGACGGCCGCGACAGCCGCGACAGTCTCTCTTGCATGGAATGCACCCACCCAGAACGCGGATGGCACCCCCATCACGGGGCTTGCCGGATTCCACATCTACTACGGAACCACAGCAGGGGCGCTGTCCACCACGGTAAACGTCTCGAGTGCGTCCACGACAACGTATGTGCTGAAGGGATTGACGCACGGCACCTATTACTTCTCAGTCGTGGCCTACAACACGAATGGGCAAGACAGTAAAAGCTCCAATATGGCGACCACGACGATCTAACGTCGATCAGGCGCTTATACTGATTCGGGGGCCGAAAGCGCTCAATCAAGCGTGGCCAGCAAAACCTTATGAACGATTCAGTGAAGGCCAGGGATTTGCCGCTGCCCAATACCTACTGGGTGATTCCCGGCCGCCTCTTGGCGGGGGAATATCCGATCGGTGAGGGCGCCGCAGATGCGCGCGAGCGCTTGGCGCATCTGCGCGAATGGCGGGTGAACTCCTTCATCGATCTGACCGAAGAACGCGAGATGCCGGCCTATCGCCATCTGCTGCCGGTTCATACCCAATATCTGCGCTTTCCGATCGCCGATGAACGGGTTCCGCCGGACGCCGCTCTTTTCAAAGATTTGCTGGTGACTATTCGCGCCGCAGTCGAGGCGAGGCGCTGCGTGTATGTGCACTGCCGCGCCGGCATTGGCCGCACCGGACTCACCGTGGGATGCTACCTGGGCCAAGTTGGCGGCGACGGCAACGCGGCGCTCACCGAGTTGAACCGGCTGTGGATCCAAAGCGAGCGCTCTCGAAGTTGGCCTAAACTGCCCCAGACCAAAGCGCAGGCCGAATACAGTCGACAATGGCCAAAATTGGCAAAATCACTGGCGCCGGCTCGGCGATAGCCGAGTCTAATTCTCCCGCCAGCTCAGCTTTAGGTTTAGCCAGAAATTCCATCCGGTGACGACGAGAATCGCGATGGCATTGGCGACATAGCGATTGACGCCGAGCAGATTGAACTGGAGGTTCAACAGAATCGTATTCAGCATCAACCCCGCGAAACAGATCGCCTGGAACTTCGCG
>JAXDQN010000221.1:0-6865 GCA_034667865.1 Gammaproteobacteria bacterium | reverse complement strand
ACTCAGTCTACCGCACCCCGTGAATGACCGCTAAACGGAGACCAAATGAGTGCTGCGGCTGTCGGGTCGTGGCCGACCTGAGACGGACGATGCCGCCAAGGATTGGAAAGGACTCGTAAGAATTTTGCCGCATGGGCGCGTGACATCTGGTTTGCCCAATTGAGAGATCACTGCTTGTCTAGTCACGCCTCGTTCAATTTTCGCGAACGCGTGACCAGTGCTGGCGTCAAGTATGGAGTTAATGCCGTATATGCTTACGGCGAAAACGATGCTGCTCTGTAGTGCCTCTCGCAGCACTAGCTCGGCATGCTCAATGTTGAAGCAGCGGGCTTCCTGTCGACGGTGGCGACTCTCCAGACTCAGTCGATAACTGTGTACTTCCTATGTGGCCCGGCGAACAGACGCTCGAGCGGCGACTTGTTAGGCTAACTCGCACCCCCCGCCTCCGGCCCAGCCCGAACCTTTCAGCGCCCCTCGATGCCGGTTGGGCTCCGACAGGGATCAAGGAAACACGATGGCGAAGAAAACCTACCACGGCTCATGTCACTGCGGTGCAGTCGCCTTTGAGGCCAAGATTGACTTCGATAAGGGAACGACGCGCTGTAATTGCTCGATTTGCACCAAGTCGCGCTTTTGGTTCTCGATCGTGCAGGCTGAAGATTTTAAAGTCGAAAAAGGCGAAGACCAGTTGTCCGATTACTCGTGGATTCCGCCTGGCAAATCCGAGGCCCACCTTCACTACCGCTTCTGCAAGACCTGTGGTGTCCGCACCTTCGCAGAGGGAAACGGAGGTAAGTTCTACGCTGTCGCTATCGCCACGCTGGACGGTATCGAGCAAGACGCCGACCAACTCGCCAAGTCGTTAAAATACAACGACGGCCGTCACGACGACCTTAAGCATGAGCCGGCCGACACGCGCCTCCTGTGAACTTGGTTGAATGCGTACGTGCGATGCGCGGAACGACAGTGAAAGCAATGGGATCGATCCGATCTGAGGAATGGAGAAGTTTTTATGAGCTACGCAATCATCGGCTTCGGAAAGATCGGCCAGGCACTTGCTAAGGCGTTTGCCCGCAGCGGCATCACTACTACATTGCGTGATCCTGGCTTCCGTGAATGCCTCATCGGGTGCCGCCAAGCTCGCACCCGATCGAGAATCCCATAGGACAACTATTATACTGAAGGTCTAAGGACTAGTCCCTGTCCGCTACGTCCATTGCCTATTGGAAATTTCAGCCGCGCAGTCCAATGGCGGCTTTGCCGACGGATTTATTTGGAGTCGAAGGACCGGAAGTGGCCCGACTACGGCCTCGGCCTCGGATACCGCTTGCTTTGGGGCGCGGGGCGAGCGGAAACAAGCAATCATCAGTCGTCGCGCAACCAGTCATTCTTGACGTGTCTCCATATTCGCCCGACCAGCGAGAAAAAAGACAAACAGACACGCGTCGATCATGACGCGATTCGCCACGAAGGCTCGCTGCGAGTTATCGGCCTACCGTAACGCTGCTTTTGCCAACCTGATGAGTATGATCGGAAAGCACGTCAAGTGCTCGGGAAGAGATGAAAGCCGCTGCGGAGAGGACTGAACCCGGAGGAACAGCCATTATCCATCGCGTTTTGTAATCGGAGTCTCAAGTGGCGGCTTGTGACACGAGTGTTGGGTTTAGGCCCTATACTAATTGCATCCCATCAAAAATGGTCCAGCGTGTCCCCTCCAGACGTATCGGTTGCTCAGAAGATCGCGCGATATGCCCTGATCGGCGCGCTCGTCATGCTGGGTGCCTGGATGCTGCGGCGCTTCCTGCCGGCGCTGTGCTGGGCTGTGGTGCTCGCGATCGGAACGTCTTCCCTATACGACCGATGGCTCGCGAAATTTCGTGGCAAGCGGCGTTATATCTGGGCGGCATTGACGTTCACCACCCTCGTCGGGATCGTGTTGATCGCGCCCGTCGTGTACGGTGGCATCGTGGCCGTGCGGGAAGCGATCTCCCTCGTACAGGATTTCCTGTTATCCACGAAAGATGGCCCTCCCGATCTGCCGCAATGGTTGCTGCAGCTGCCTCTGGTGGGAGACTGGGTCCACGGTCTATGGCTCGAATATGCGCGCCACAGCAGTGGAAGCGCGACTGTCTTCCAGGCTCGGCCCGCACTGTATGAATGGACTCGCCTGGTTGGCGTTCAGCTAATCAGGCGATTGAGCACGCTGGTCTTCGCTTTGCTGACCTTGTACTTCGTCTACGTGAATCGAGAGACGCTACGCAGGGACATACCCGGGGTCAGTCGCAACCTGTTTGGTCCGACGGTAGAAGGACTGCTTACTCGGGTCGTGGAAGCCATCCGCGCGACCGTGGACGGCATCGTGCTCGTCGCCGTCGCGGAAGGCGCCATCATGGCTGGCGTTTACGCTTTGGCAGGGGCGCCTCACCCAATCCTCTTCGGTGCCGTCACCGGCATATTCGCAATGGTGCCTTTCGCCGCGCCCGTAGTTTTTGCTGCTGTGGCGCTGCTGCTGGGGAGTGGTGGCGCCCTGGGCGCGGCTTTGAGCGTGTTCGTTGCCGGCAGTATCGTGTTGTTCATTGCGGATCACTTTGTGCGGCCGATGATCATCGGTGAAGGCGCGAAACTGCCGTTTCTGTGGGTATTGCTGGGAATTCTGGGCGGAATCGAATCATTCGGGCTGGTTGGCATATTTCTCGGGCCCGCCTTGATGGCCGCGTTGGTTTCGCTTTGGCGCGGTTGGGTTGTGGAACCGAAGCCGCCGTAAAATGCGTCGGCTTGCTTTGCGCGCGGAAGTTCTTTCTTCGCTGCGCTCGCGTGAACACCGAAGACGAGCGATCGAGCCATGCCCATGCGCCAGTGTTTGAGTCGGCGCTGCAGTGTCCGTAGCTGACCGTCTGGGTAGACGCCCGGACTTTGACGTTGGAGACGCTCGAAGAGCTCAAGTCCGGTCAGATCCGGATCGACATCCAACCATTCGCGCACTTGACTCCAGCCGGAAGCGAACGGATCGCTTCTCGTCCGCCAATGCCGGAGAGGTAACGCACCGGCCGAAGGTCCAAACGTCGGACGCCGAACTTTGAACCATAGCATCGTTCGCGCACCTGCAACATTAAACTCACACAACGGCTGACTCGCACGACTGCATCGCGCAGCGCAGCTGCGGACAGTTCGGGTCAGTCGACACCCTGGATGCGCTTCTTCACAGAAAGGTCGTTGACCGGAGCGCGCGTGGTTCAAAGCGCGTTCGTGCCGCTGGCGAAGCGAAATCGATTCAATGATCGGTGCGCTGCGCGGCCGTACGAATGAACTTCAACCGCCCTAATTGTTCTAAGTTGGTCGAGAGTTGCGCGTGTGCGACGTGCATCGCACTTTGCAATTTCTAGACTTGCATCAAACATTGGTGTTTGCTCTTCGGCGATTAATGCGTTACACCTAATACTAAGGAAAATGGTTGGAGGTGAGTTAACGGAGTTGGTGAACTTTGCGAGGTTGAACCTGTGACAACGAGCGCATTGCTTTTCAACGATTTCAAAACATCCTACGACAAGAGCGTGGCGGCGAACTTCACGCTCGCAGAATACTTCGAGCTGTGCCGCAGCGATCCTATGACCTACGGGCTCGCGGCAGAGCGCATGGTCAAAGCCATCGGTGAGCCGCGACTGGTCGCGACGAAATCCGATCCGCGGCTGCTGCGGCTGTTCGGCAATCGAACCCTCAAATATTATGACGCCTTCGCCGACTTCTATGGCATGGAAGGGGGCATCATCGATGAGATCGTGGCCTTCTACCGCCACGCGGCTCAGGGCCTCGAAGAGCGTAAGCAGGTGTTGTACCTCTTAGGGCCTGTCGGTAGCGCAAAGAGCACCTTGGCCACCAAGCTCAAGAGTCTGATGGAGCGCTACCCCATCTACACGCTGGTGGACGGAGATACCGGTGACCGCAGCCCCCTGCTCGAGTCGCCCTTGGGACTATTCAACCCGGAGAAGTTCGGTGCGCGGCTCGAAGCTGAATACGGCATCCCGCCGCGCTATCTCACCGGATTGTCGAGCCCTTGGGCGCAGAAGCGCATGCACAACTACCACGGCGACCTGACCCGCTTTCGTGTTCAACGTATCTATCCGTCGGTGCTCAATCAACTGGCGGTCGCCAAGACCGAACCTGGCGATGAGAACACGCAGGACATCAGCTCGCTGGTCGGCAAGGTCGACATGCGTAAGTTGAGCAAGTTGAGTCAGGACGACCCGGATGCCTATAGCTACTCGGGCGGCCTATGCCTCACGACCCAAGGGTTGCTCGAGTTCGTCGAAATGTTCAAGGCGCCCATCAAGGTGCTGCATCCGCTGCTGACGGCGACCCAGGAAGGCAATTTCAAGGGCACGGAAGGATTCGGCGCCATGCCCTATCAGGGCACCGTGCTCGCGCACTCGAACGAGAGTGAGTGGAAGAAGTTCAGCAGCAATCGCGACAATGAAGCCTTCTTGGACCGCATCTTCATCGTCAAGGTGCCGTATTGCCTGCGCGTGACCGAGGAAGTGTTTATTTATCAGAAGCTGCTGCGCGAATCGACCTTGGAGAAAGCGCCGTGCGCGCCCGGCACACTGCCGATGCTGGCGCGCTACATGGTACTGTCACGCATCAAAGCGCCCGCGAATTCAAGCATCTACTCGAAACTGCGGATCTATGACGGCGAGAATCTGCGCGAGTCGGATCCCCAAGCCAAAAGCGTCGCCGAGTATCGCGAAGCGGCCGGCGCCGATGAGGGTATGACGGGATTTTCAACCCGCTATGCCTTTAAACTCATCTCCAAGGCGTTCAATCGCGACGCCTCCGAAGAATCGGCCGATCCCGTGACGCTTTTAAAGGTCATCGAGGAAAGCATCGGTACATCCGACTTCAGTCCGGATTTGCAAAAGGCCTGCATGGTGCATCTCAAGGACTTCCTGATCCCGCGCTATCTCGAGGAGCTCACCAAAGAGATCCAGGCCGCCTACTTGGAGTCGTATACCGACTATGGCCAGGAATTGTTCGACCGCTACGTGGCCTTTGCCGATTTTTGGATTCAAGAAGAGGTCTATGTGGATCCGGCCACCGGTGTGGCCTTCGACAAGTCGGCTCTGAACTCCGAACTCGAGAAAATGGAAAAGCCGGCCGGCATCGGCAACCCCAAGGACTTCCGCCACGAAATCGTCAATCACGTGCTGCGCGCGCAGAACAAGACTGGCGGTCAAAAATTGGTTTGGACCAGCTATCAGAAACTGCGTGAAGTCATCGAGAAGCGCATGTTCGCTGCCACCGACGATTTGCTGCCGGTGGTGTCCTATTTTGCCAAGGGCAATGCCGAGGACGAGAAGAAGCACGAGG
Organism: Gammaproteobacteria bacterium; assembly: GCA_034667865.1. GTDB lineage: Bacteria > Pseudomonadota > Gammaproteobacteria > Steroidobacterales > Steroidobacteraceae > Bog-1198. Next base: position 1,504 of record JAXDQN010000221.1, on the reverse strand, counting down.
CTTTCATCGCCCGGATGCAAGCGCGAGGCCACACGCCGACGCAAGTACGCCGTCAGATCGAATGGTGGACGATGGCTCGCCGCCAGTGAGCCGCAACTCACAGGAACTCGCGTGACCAGCGTCATCGTCGATCGGCGACCGGACAAGGGCAAAAGCACCGCGAATCGGCAGCGAGTTTTGAAGCGCTTGTCGGGAGCCTTGAAGGCGCAAGTCGATCAGCTGATCGCCCGCCGCAAGCTCAACGAGCATGACAAGTCGACGGAAGTTACCATCGAGCGCAAGGACGTCAAGGAACCGAGCTTCTCGATCGATCCGGCCTCCGGCGATTGCGCCCGCGTCGTTCCCGGCAACCAGCATTATCGGGTCGGCGACAAGATTCCTCGCGATCCGGCCGGCGGCCGGGGCCAAGGACAGGGTGCCGGCGAGGGCGACGATGAAGACGCGTTTCGTTTCGCGCTGTCGCGCGAAGAGTATCTGTCGCTGCTGTTCGATGAGCTCGAATTGCCGGCTCTGGTGAAGAAGGAGTTGCTGGAAATCGATGAGAATCGATTTCGCCGCGGCGGCGTGGTTCGCTACGGCAATCCGGGAACGGTGTGCGTGGCGCGCACTTTCAAGGCATCGATCGGCCGCCGCGTGGCCGCCGAGGCGCAGTTCGAGGAAGCGCTGGAAGCGGCCGAGGCGGCCCTCGAGCTCGCGCGCCAGAGCGCCGAGCCGACGCGAGTGCAGGCGGCGCAGCTCGAGTTGCAGGAGGTGCGTCAACGCGGCGCGGACATTCCGTTCTTGGATCCGGTCGACCTGCGCCACCGCAGTTTGATCGAAGTCCAGTCGCCGCGCACGGCCGCGGTCATGTTCTGCCTCATGGATGTATCCTCGTCCATGGATGAGGTCCGCAAAGATCTGGCGAAGCGCTTTTTTACGCTGCTGTATCTTTTCTTGAGCCGCAAATACGCCAAGGTCGAGCTGGTCTTCATCCGGCACACCGATCAGGCGCAGGAAGTCGACGAAGACACGTTTTTCAACGGCACGCAGGCGGGCAGCACCAAGGTCCTCTCCGCCTTGGCCAAGATGCACGAGATCATCGGCCTGCGGTATCCGGCGTCGCAATACAATATTTTCGGCGCGCAGGCGAGCGTCGGCGACTCCTTCGGCGCGGATTCGACGGAGTCGTCGGCGTACTTGATTGCGCAGCTTCTGCCCGAGTCGCGTTACTTCGTATATGCCGAGGTGGGAGACGGATCGAGCAACGCACCGACCCGTCTGTGGACGGCGTACCAGGGTATCCAGAGTCAACAATTCAATATGGCCTCGGTGAGGGGTCGCAATGAGGTCTATCCGGCGCTTGCCAGGCTGTTTCAAAAGGAACAGCCGGTTGCATACGCCATGGGATGAACCGTGCGATGCGAGAATCGAGCACACTCAACGGCAGCGAATGGACGATGGACGACCTGCTCGCCAACGAGCAGTTCTCTGCCCGGCACGCCGAGCGCTACGAACTCGACACCTT
>JAXDQN010000220.1:0-11475 GCA_034667865.1 Gammaproteobacteria bacterium | reverse complement strand
AGATGGCCAATTCGCTCAAGGTATTGCCGATGGATGACTTGAAGCGCAGATAGTCGCCCATGGCGCGCGCGTCCGACATCAGCTGCGGACTGTGCATCATGGGCTCGAAGGGACCGAACACCGGCGTTTTGCGCGCAGCTTCGAATTCCAGCGCCGCTTGTTTTTGCTCGACGGTGTACTGGGCCGGCGGGATGATGGGCAGCCGTGCATCTGCGTGAGCCGCCACAGTGCCGAGCGCCGAGAGTCCGATCAGGGTCATGGTTGGTAGTTTCCTGCAGATGATCATGCCGACAATTCCTCCACCATTGAAATAATGCCCGCCAAAACCGCGCCTTCCACCCGTAGGCGGCAAGCCTCGATTTCTTGACGGTCGAACGACCGCGAAGCGATGCGTCCCTTGACTGCAATTTCGATGCGCGAACCGTTCAGCGCATTGTCGGCGGTATTGGTGTCAACATCGATAATTGTGCCGAAAAGCCCGTGCGGCACCAGCCGGGTCTTGATTTCGGTGCGAATCTTGCGCAGTCCGGTATCGAAGTGCTCGCGCGAGGGATTGTCGTTCATAGTGGACTCCGGATTTCAGCGCGCTTGATGTGCCTTGAGCTTTTCCCAATAGCGATCGCGCAGTTCAGTTTGCCGCGACCGCATTTCGATCGCGCGGCCGGCGATCCATACTTGATCTGCCAGCGCGGTCACTTCGAGCGGGTCGCCGCTCCACAATACCAGGTCGGCGACTTGACCGACCGCGATATGCCCGCGCGTCGGTCCCAATCCAAAGATTTCGGCCGGCGTGGAGGTGATCGCCGCGAGAGCTGCTTCCGGCGGCAAGCCATGCGCCACCGCATTACCCGCCAACTGGCGCGTCAATCGCGCATTCGGCGTCTCCAAGCCGGAGAACGCAATGCGAACGCCGGCTTTGTGCAAACGCGCGGCATTATCCAGGGTGGACCCCAAATGATCGAAGTCGGCCGGCAGGTCATCGAATGGATTCAAGATCACCGGCACATCCGCCCTGGCCAATTCCTTGGCGACTTCCCAAGCCTCATCGCCGCCGGCAATGATGGCCTTCATGCCGTTGCGCTGCGCGAAGGCCAGCACTTGCAGAATATCGGCAGCCCGATCGACCGCAAAAACCACTCGGCCGCCGGCCAGATAGCGGGACAGGGTTTCACGGCCGGCGCTATGCAGCAGAGCCCCGTTCGCCGTGGCACCCGGAGTGCGACTCTCACGGATGGCTTGATCAAGCAGCATGAATTCGGCGGCACGCGTACCGCCGGCGGAGCGCGCGCCGCCATTGCCCATCTGCACGAACAACGTGTGACTGTCGCGCAGCACCGCATCATAGCGCCCATCCAAAGTCACCGCGGCGCCTTGGCCCGCCATGATGCTATCGCCGCTCGAGGGATTGAGCACCACCCAGGTAATTCCCTCCAGGCGAGTGACCGGGATCGTGACGGAGTGCGGATTGAATGACAGCGACACGTCAAACTCAGGACGCCACTGCTGATCCCAGGCCGGCGATTTGAGATTCAAGGAAGAATCGACGGTGGAGGACTCTCCGCCGATCTCTTCGATGCCGACGCCGGTTAGGCCGCCGAACATTCCCGGCGTCAGATCGCGGCCTTTGGCCTCGATGACGGTCGCGCCGGAAGAGACCGGCAGCGCGGTGCCTATGGCGGCCACCGCGCCGGCTCGTATCAGCACGTCGGTGTTCTTGAGGACTCCCTTGGCCGACGCGGTGTGCACGGTCGCGCCGCGAATCAAGACCTCTTGGGCGAGAGCGGCGTGGACGGTCAACAAAGCGCCCGTTGCGCACACCGTCAGCAACAATGATTTCAAGGCTTTCATAACGCACCTTGCGTGCTGGTTTGGCCGAGATTGAAATCGGAACGTGGTTTCACCGTCGGATGCGCGCGGTCGAAAGACAGCGCGCCATCGATGAATACCTGATCCGCCAGAGCGTAGACGCTGAACGGATTGCCATTCCAGATGACCACGTCGCCGGCCTTGCCGGCTTCGAGTGTGCCGATCTTGTCCTCGAGTCCCAGCGACTTGGCGGGATTTTGCGTCAGCCAACGAATCGCGCGTTCCGGGGGTACCGTGATGCCGATGCGCTGTGCATGAGTGATCGACTTGGCGGCTTCTTGATTCAAGCGCTGGATGCCGTCTTGCGAATCCGAGTGCACGATGGCGCAGCTGTGCTGCGGATAGTCCACCATGGGCAGATTCTCCTGGATGCCATCGAAGGCCTCCATCTTGAAGCCCCACCAATCGGCCCACATGGCCGCGCACACGCCTTTTTCGGCCAGACGGTCGGCAATCTTGTATGCCTCGACGGCGTGGTGGAAGGCGACAATTTTGAAACCGAATTCGTCGGCGACATCCAGCATGGTGTCCATTTCATCGGCGCGATAGCAGTGCATGTGCACGCGAATGCGGCCCTTCATCACCTCCGCCAGCGTTTCGAGTTTCAAGTCGCGCTTGGGCGGCGAGGGCGGTCCGGTATCTTTGTCCGCATCCTTGTCCTGGTCTTTTTCCTTGGCCTTCTTGGCATCCGGACCGCTGTGTTCACCCTTCTTCTTGTTGTACTCGGCGAGATCGCGATTGTATTTGTCCCACGACACTTGATAGTCCTGCGCATCGGCGAAGGCCTGCCGATAACCGGCGACATTGCCCATGCGGGTGGAGGGTGCTTGATGGTTGTCGCCATAGACGCGTTTGGGATTTTCGCCGCAAGCCATTTTGAGTCCGTAGGCGGCTCCCGGGAACTTCATGCCTTGGTAGCTTGCAGACTGTACGTTCTTCAGCACCACGGATCGGCCACCGATCAGATTCGCGGATCCCGGAAGAATTTGCAGGGTCGTCACGCCCCCTTCCAGCGCCGTCTCGAAACCCGGATCCTGCGGCCACACCGAGTGTTCGGCCCACACGTTGGACGTCACGGGGCTGGTGGCTTCATTGCCGTCATTCAGGCCGCTGACCGCGGGGCTGGCATATACACCGAGATGCGAGTGGATGTCGATCAGCCCAGGCGTCACCCAGCGACCCTGCGCAGCAATGTAGCGAGCGCCGCTGGGCGCCGACAAGTTCTTGCCGACCGCTTGGATCCGTCCATCGACAATCAATACGTCGGCGCCGTCGAGCCGTTCACCGGTGCCCGTTAAAACGGTTGCGCCTTGAATCAGCAGCGCTGGCGTGTTCGGCACCTGATAGGTGGATGGAAAGGACTCTGCCATGCTTGCCGACACGGCGAGCGCAGTAGTCAGCAGCAGCGCGAGGCGCGCAGGAATATTCATGGAAACCCCGTCATTGATTGGTAATTAATCTTCCAGCGGCATGACTTTGGAAGGGAGTAGCAGAGGATCGGAGATGCCGCTCACGGGTATGACAGCCGGCTCAAATCCGACGCCTGCAACAGCAACTGCGCCGCGGTCTCGAGGCCTGCGCGATCTTCATCATCGAAGCGCGCCAGCGTTGGACTGTCGAGATCCAGGACGCCCAACAAGCGGCCATCCTTGATCAAAGGCACGACTATTTCCGACTCCGATGCGACATCGCAGGCGATGTGACCCGGAAATGCGTGTACATCTTTGACGACCAGCGTCTGACGGCGCTCGGCTGCCGTGCCGCACACACCGCTGCCCATGGCGATGCGCACGCACGCCACCTTGCCTTGAAACGGTCCCAGGATCAGTTCGCCTTCCTGCAGGAAATAGAAACCGGCCCAATTCAGATCGGGCAGCGCCTGATAGAGCAGTGCCGCCATATTGGCGGCATTCGCCAGGCCATTGGGTTCGTTGCTGAATACACCCTGCAATTGCGCATGTATCTCGGCGTAAGCGGCGCTCTTGGGCAAAGTCGAGTCGAATGTTGCGGCATGCATGATCAAGCCTCGAGTCGGTAAACTTTTCGGGCCGTGCCGCTGAACAAGGCGGCCTTCTCAGCGGCGGAATAATTCTGCGCCAGCACTTTAAAGGCATTCCACAGCACAGGATAGCTGCAGCTGCCAAGATCCACCGGGAAATTGCTTTCGAACATGCAGCGCTGGGTGCCGAACAGCTCAATGCAAGTCTCGATGTAGGGTTTCCATTCGGCGGCCAATTGCTCCGAGGTTGCGGGCGGCGATTGCAAAAACGACGGAAAATTACAAAACGGCATCGCCAGGCCGCCAAGCTTGACCGAGACATGCGGCAATTCGGCCAGCTTGGACATATTGTCGCGCCAAATCGGAAACCGCAGTTCGCGCTTGCCTTGGTAGCTGGCATTACCCAGCGGTGTGCCTACGTGATCGAGAATCACCGGCGTGTCGGGAAAGGCGCGCGCCAGATTGATCAACTCGGGCAGCTGCGGCTCAACCAGCCAGGAGTCGAACGACAGTCCGTGCTTGGCCAGCTGCGCATAGCCTTCGCGGAAGGCCTTCGATTCGTACAGTCCGGCGCCGATGCGCGCCAGCGGTCCTAAGACATTCGCGTCGGCGTCGTAGGAGGCGCTGTGGCGGATGCCTTTGAAGCGTTCGCCCGCGGCGTTGAGGTGCGCTTCGAGCACCGCGCCCGCCATGCTGCCCATGGTCAGGTCCACGTGGCCGACGATGCCGGCGCAGGCGCGCACTTCGCCGTAGCGACCACTGGCGCACATGGCCGCGACGCCATTGACGAATTCGGTTTCGCCCAGCGACTTGAAAGCGTCGGGTCCGTCGGCCCGGTACATCGACGTGCATTGCACGAACACGGTGGCGCGGATGTTGTGGCCGCTGTTCAGGTCGGCTAGAAATTCGGGCAACAGATAACGCAATGAGCGGCCAATGACGGCATCGAAGCCGTGCATGGGTGCCGGGCGGTCGGCGAAAATGCCGGCAGGCCAATCCCACAAATGATGATGCGGATCGATGATCGGCAGATCCGGCTCGAGAATGGCCTCGGTCGGCGCTATGGCGTTCGGCATGTCAACTCCGGATTATGAAAATAGTTTGCCCGAATTCGAGCCGCACCATGCACGTTTTTTACAAAACCTTTACATCCCGCAACGCGATCTCTGCCCGGTTTTTGTAGTCGCGGCACTAGCCTGTGCGGGCTTAGCGATCTGCTTCAGGATCGTTTGGAGAATCGACGTGGATTGGTTGTTCATCGCGGTGATCGCCGTGTTTCTGCTGCTGACGTTGGGACTGGTGGCGGGCTGCGCCGCGCTGGAGCGCAGACGGTGACGTGGATTTATGTGCTGAGTGCCATCATTTCGGCGGCGCTGTTGGTCTATCTGGTGGTGGCGCTGATTCGCGCCGAAGACCTGTGATATGACCGGACCTGCATGGACTTCACTGGCAGTGTTCATGGCGGTATTGCTCGCCATGGCGTATCCGCTGTCCGCCTACCTCGAAAAAATCTTCGCACGAAGCAGCCCCGGCAGAGTCGAGCGAGTGATTTTTCGCGCCGCAGGCGTCGATGCGAATCAGGATATGCCCTGGACGCGCTACGCCGTCTGCTTGTTGCTGTTCAATGCTTTGGGCGCACTGGCGGTGTTCGCACTGCAGCGCCTGCAGTTGTGGTTGCCCGGCAATCCGCAGCAGTTCGCGAATGTGACCCCTGACTCGGCCTTCAATACCGCGATCAGCTTCGTGACCAACACCAATTGGCAGGGCTATTCGGGCGAGTCCACCATGAGCTACGCCACGCAGATGCTGGCGCTCACGGTGCAGAACTTTCTGTCAGCCGCGACCGGGCTGTCGGTGGCGCTGGCGCTGATCCGCGGATTTGCGCGTCGCTCCGCGCAGGGCATCGGCAATTTCTGGGTGGATCTGACGCGCGGCACCTTGTATGTGCTGCTGCCCTTGTCGTTGTTGCTCGCGATATTTTTCATGAGCCAGGGCGTGGTGCAGAACTTTGACGCCTATCCCAATGCGAAAACCGTCGAGACCTTGACGTATGAAAATCCAAAGCTGGACGCCGCCGGCCAGCCGCTGAAGGACGCATCGGGCGCTGCCGTGACGGAAACGACGACCACCCAATTGCAAAGCATCGCGATGGGTCCGGTGGCTTCGCAAGAGGCCATCAAGATGCTCGGCACCAACGGCGGCGGTTTTTTCAACGCGAATTCGGCGCATCCGTATGAGAACCCCACGCCGCTGAGCAACTTCGCGCAGATGCTGGCCATGTTCCTGATTCCCACTGCCCTGTGTTTCCTGTTCGGCAGGATGGTGGGCGATTCTCGGCAGGGATGGGCGGTGCTCGGCGCGATGACGATCATCTTCCTGGTGATGGCCGTGGTGGAAATCTCCGCCGAACAACAGGGTAACCCACTGATGACGTCCTTGGGCGTGGATCAGGCGCCGAGCGCACTGCAGGCCGGCGGCAACATGGAAGGCAAGGAAACGCGCTTCGGGATTGTCGCCTCGGCGCTATTCACCACCATCACGACGTCGGCCTCCTGCGGCGCGGTGAACGCCATGCATGACTCGCTCACGCCAATCGGCGGCCTGGTGCCGATGTGGCTGATACAACTGGGCGAAGTGGTGTTTGGCGGCGTCGGGTCCGGGCTGTATGGCATGTTGATCTTCGCCATCATGGCGGTGTTCATTGCCGGACTGATGATTGGACGTACGCCGGAGTATGTGGGCAAGAAGATCGAAGCCTTCGACATGAAGATGACTTCCATCGTCATTCTGATTACGCCGTTCCTGGTGCTGGTGGGCACAGCGATTGCCGTAATGTGCGAGCAGGGCAAGGCCGGCATCTTCAATCCGGGAGCCCACGGATTTTCGGAGATTCTGTACGCGTTGTCGTCTGCGGCGAATAACAACGGCAGCGCCTTCGCCGGCCTCTCGGCCAACACGCCTTTCTACAATGTCTTGCTGGCGGTGGTGATGTGGTTCGGGCGCTTCGCCTTCATCGTGCCGGTGCTGGCGGTTGCCGGCAACTTGGCCCGCAAAAAACGCATCGAGGCGACCGCCGGCACATTGCCCACGCATGGGCCTCTGTTCGTCGCCTTGCTGGTGGGCACCGTGATCCTGGTGGGCGCGCTGACTTACGTGCCGGCCTTGGCGCTCGGGCCCGTGATCGAACAACTGCAATTGACCGCGGTGCATTGATGGTGCGCAAATCTCTGAAGCTGTTCGATTCCGCCTTGATCGGGCCCGCTATGCTCGATTCGCTGCGCAAATTATCGCCGCGGGTGCAGCTGCGCAACCCCGTGATGTTCGTGGTGTATGTGGGCAGCATTTTGACCACGCTGCTGTTCCTGCAGGCGCTGCGCGGTGCGGGCGAAGCGCCCGCGGGATTCATTCTGGCGATCGCGGTCTGGCTGTGGTTTACCGTGTTGTTCGCCAACTTTGCCGAAGCCCTGGCGGAAGGCCGCAGCAAGGCGCAGGCGGCGTCGCTGCGAGGATTGAAGCAGTCCATCAGCGCGAAGAAGATGAGTTTGCCGAAGGTGGGCTCGCCTTGGACTGCGACGCCGGCCTCGCAGTTGCGCAAGGGCGACATATTCCTGGTTGAAGCCGGCGATCTCATTCCTGCCGACGGCGTAGTGGTGGAGGGCGTGGCGTCGGTGGATGAAAGTGCCATCACCGGCGAATCCGCGCCGGTGGTGCGCGAATCCGGCGGTGATTTTTCCGCCGTCACAGGCGGGACGCGGGTGCTGTCCGATTGGCTGATTGTGCGGGTTGCCGTCAATCCCGGCGAAGCCTTCATCGACCGAATGATCGCCATGGTGGAAGGGGCCAAGCGCAAGAAGACACCGAACGAAATTGCGCTGACCATCCTGCTGATTGCGTTGACCTTGGTGTTCCTGCTGGCAACCGCGACTTTGCTGCCGTACTCCGTATATAGCGTCAGCGTGGCCAAGATCGGTGCGCCCATCACCATCACCGCCTTGGTGGCTTTGCTGGTCTGCCTCATTCCCACCACCATCGGCGGCCTGTTGTCGGCCATCGGGGTCGCCGGCATGAGCCGCATGATGGCGGCCAATGTCATTGCGACCTCGGGACGCGCAGTCGAAGCGGCCGGCGACGTCGACGTACTGCTGCTGGACAAGACCGGCACCATTACGCTCGGCAATCGCCAAGCCACGGCGTTTATTCCGGCCGAAGGCGTCACCGAGCAACAACTCGCCGACACTGCACAACTGAGTTCTCTGGCCGACGAAACACCCGAGGGCCGCAGCATCGTGGTGCTGGCCAAGCAGCGTTTCAACTTGCGCGAGCGCGCCTTGAGCCCGCTCGAGGCCACCTTCGTGCCCTTCTCTGCGACCAGCCGCATGAGCGGGTTGGATATGGGAACCCGACAGATACGCAAGGGCGCCGCCCAAGCGGTTCGCCAACACGTCGAACAACAGGGATTCGAATTTCCGCGCGGCGTCGCCGCTACCGTCGATGAGGTTGCTCGCAAGGGCAGCACGCCTTTGGTGGTGGCGGATGGCGGACGTGTCTTGGGCGTGGTGGAGCTGAAGGACATCGTCAAGGGAGGCATCAAGGAGCGCTTCGGCGAACTGCGCCGCATGGGCATTCGCACCGTCATGATCACCGGCGACAACGGCTTGACCGCCGCCGCGATCGCGGCCGAATCAGGCGTCGATGATTTTCTCGCCGAAGCGACACCGGAGGCCAAACTCAAGCTCATCCGTCAGTATCAAGCGGAAGGCCGTCTGGTGGCGATGACCGGCGATGGCACAAATGATGCGCCGGCGCTGGCGCAGGCCGATGTGGCGGTGGCCATGAATTCCGGCACGCAAGCCGCCAAGGAGGCGGGAAACATGGTGGACCTGGACTCCAATCCCACCAAACTGATCGAAATCGTGGAAGTCGGCAAGCAATTGCTCATCACGCGCGGTTCGCTCACCACCTTCTCGATCGCCAACGATGTAGCCAAGTACTTCGCCATCATCCCGGCGGCGTTTGCCACCACCTATCCGCAACTGGTACGACTCGATGTGATGCGCCTGGCCAGCCCCAGCTCCGCCATTTTATCGGCAGTCATTTTCAATGCCATCATCATCGTGCTGCTCATTCCCTTGGCGCTGAAGGGCGTGAAATACCGGGCGCTGGGCGCGGCCGCGCTGCTGCGCCGTAATCTCTTGGTCTACGGATTGGGCGGCCTCGTGGTGCCATTCGCCGGCATCAAGCTGATAGACATGCTGCTGACGGCGCTACGCCTGGTTTGACGGGGAAAAAAATGATCACCACACTGCGACCGTTGCTGTTGATATTCTTGCTGATGAGCATCGTCACGGGCGTTGCCTATCCATTAGGCGTCACTTTGCTCGGCAAGTGGCTGTTCGCCGACCAAGCCTCCGGCAGCCTGGTGAGACGCAATGGCGAGATCATCGGATCCTCATTGATTGGCCAGTCCTTCCAAGACCCGCGTTATTTTTGGGGCCGGATTTCCGCGACCTCGCCCATGCCCAATAATGCCGCAGGGTCGGGCGGCTCAAACTTTGGTCCGACCAATCCGGCGCTGCTCGATGCCGCCAAGGCACGCATCGCGCAATTGAAAGCCGCCGATCCCGATAATGCCTTGCCGATTCCGGTCGACTTGGTGACCGCCTCCGGCAGCGGCGTGGACCCCGATATCAGTCCCGTCGCTGCCTTTTATCAGCTCAATCGCGTGGCGCGCGCCCGCGGTCTGGAACCTGCCGCGGTACGGCGCCTGGTTCTTGAGCAAATTCGCGGCCCGCAATGGGGCATTTTCGGCGAGGCGCGGGTCAACGTCTTAATGCTCAATCTGAGCCTGGATCGCGCACAATAGCGCACGATGCCGACAACAACCTCAGAGCGCCCTGACCCCGATTTATTGCTGGCGGAGGTGCAAAGGCGCGAGCAGCAGGCGCTACGGGGGAAGTTGCGGATTTACTTTGGATCATCGGCCGGGGTCGGCAAGACCTACGCCATGCTGATGGCGGCGCGCAAAGCGGTCGCCGATGGGCGCAATGTCCTGGTTGGCGTGGTCGAAACGCATGGCCGCGCCGAGACTGCCGCGATGGTGGAGGGCCTGGAGGTACTGCCGCGAATGGCGGTGGCCTACCGCGACCAATTGCTCACCGAGTTCGACTTGGATTCGGCTTTGCAGCGCCGCCCGCAGCTGATCCTCATCGATGAGTTGGCGCATTCCAATTTGCCCGGCATGCGCCACCCCAAGCGTTGGCAGGACGTCGAAGAGGTTCTTGCGGCCGGGATCGATGTATTCAGCACGCTCAATGTTCAACACCTCGAAAGTTTGAACGATGTGGTCGGCGGCATCACCCAGGTGCGCGTGTGGGAAACGGTTCCCGACAAGGTTTTCGACGCCGCCGACGAGGTGGTGCTGGTCGACATCCCTGCCGATGAACTGCTGGCCCGATTGAAAGCGGGCAAGGTATACATGGGTCCGCAGGCCGAACACGCGGCGAGTCATTTCTTCCGCAAAGGCAATCTGATGGCGCTGCGCGAGCTGGCGCTGCGTCGAACCGCGGATCGGGTCGAAGGCGACGTTCAGGCTTATCGCGTCGAGCAATCGATCGGTTCGGTGTGGAAGACCGCCAATGCGCTGCTGACCTGCGTGGGTCCGGATGCGGCTTCAGAGCGCGTGGTGCGCGCTGCCGCCCGTCTGGCCGGCGAGTTGGGCGCCGATTGGCACGCGGTCTACGTGGAAACGCCGGCTTTGCAGCGCCTCGATGCACGGCGGCGCGAAAAAATTCTCACCACTTTGAATCTGGCGCAACAATTGGGAGCGACGACCGCGGTCATTCCGAGTGCGCAGATCGCCGAAAGCATCATTGGCTATGCGCGCAGCCACAACTTGTCCAAACTGGTCATCGGCCGCGACCCGATCCGGCGTCTCTGGCCCTGGCAACGATCCAGCGGTCAAAGACTGGCCATGCTGGCGCCCGACATCGATTTGATCGAAGTCGGCCGCGCCGGACCCGTGGCAGACGGCCGCGCACTCGCCGGCGCCCCGCCCTTGACCGACGTCGAAACCGGCGAGCGCACGCGAAGAAAAGCGCGCCGTTACTGGACATCCGCAGCCGGCTGCGTCGCGGTGACGCTGGCATGCATGCCCTTGGCGGTGCACTTCGACCGTTCCAACATCGTGGCGATATTCATTCTGACGGTGGTGTTGGTCGGCATGCGGCTGGGACGTGGTCCGGCGGCACTCTCTGCGGTGTTGAGCGTGGGTGCCTTCGACTTCTTCTTCGTGCCGCCTCGGTTCTCGTTTGCCGTGAGCGATGTACAGTACCTGCTGACGTTTTTTGTCATGCTGGCCGTCGGCCTCATCACCGGCCAGTTGACAGCGGGTCTGCGTTTTCAAGCGCGAGTCGCCTTGCACCGGGAAGAGCGCGCGGGATCGCTTTACGAGATCGCGCGCGACTTATCCGGTGCCATGCAGATCGATCAGGTGGTCAGCATCAGCGGTGAATCAATCGAGCGGACGTTTCGCGCGACCGCTGCAGTTCTGCTGCCCGGCCCCACGGGCCAGCTCAGCCTCACTCCGTTGAAAGACCGTGAACCTCTGCCGG
>JAXDQN010000219.1:0-7806 GCA_034667865.1 Gammaproteobacteria bacterium | reverse complement strand
CGCATGCGGAGTTGGCCGAACTCGGCCCGGGCGACGCCTTGTACATGCCCAGCCTCTGGGTGCATCACGCGGAATCATTGGACGCCTTTGGTTTGATGATGAACTTCTGGTGGCAGTCCTGGCCGGCACAGGTGATGTCACCCTACCTGACCATGCTGCATGCCCTTTTGACCATCCGGGATTTACCGCCGGCTGTGCGGGCAGGGTGGCGCGCGTTGTTTGATCTTTATGTATTCCATTCGGACGGCGATCCGATGGCGCACATTCCCGAAGCCGCCCGCGGCGATTACGCCGCCTTGACGCCGGAGCGCGCTCGCGCGCTGATGGCGCAGCTGCAGCAGACGTTGGAACGCGCGAACTCAGCGAGCGCGCAAAAGCCTATTCCACCCTGACTTGCACCGGTGCTAGATCGCCCAGCTCGAAGCGGAAGTGTTGATGGGCTTTGGCAAACTGAGTAGGAATGATGGAACCGGTCATGACCCACTGACCGGGCAGCAACTGGAATCCCATCGCGCGCGTGAATCGCGCCAGCCACGCCAACACCGATAGCGGTCCGCGCATGACTTCCGCGCTGCTGGCCGTGCCAATCAATGCATCATTGATGTAGAGACTGCCGACAAGATTTGCAAGATCGCGGCTGCCGCTGATCACCGTCGGCGAGCCGAGCACCATCCCCATGTTCCAGCTGTTCTCAGCAATGATGGAAAATCCATCGAGCTGTTGGTAATCGGCGCTTCGATCTTCCACGATTTCGAAACCTGCCGCGATTGCATCGACGCAGTCGAGCAGATCCGCCGGGTCCGCTTCCTCAGGCAATACCGGCACGGGTTTGCCGACGCGCAGCACCAATTCGCTTTCCAGCCCAAGCCGGTGGAATTGGTTGAGCGCTAAGGTCGAGTCATTGTGCCGCACCCGCTGTCGCAGAATGCGTCCGACAACAGGTTCGGAAACGCCGCAGAATTTCTGCATGGCTTGGCTGGTCAGGCCGACCTTGTAGCCGATGACCGAGCCTGCGCCTCGAGCTTGGGCTCGAGCCACGATTTCCGCTTGAACGGCGTAGGCCTCGGTGAGGTCGAGCGCTCGGCCGTCGATGCGCAGCGGCTCGAAGCGCTTCCTGGCGCGCGTGTCAGCCTCGATTTGATCTGCGATGGCGCTGGCGATCGTCGCGGTCATTTCGAGACCGATGCGTCATAGACCTTGGTGCCGGCCACCCAGGTCTGCTTCACCTTGATTTTCCAGATATCGCTTGCAGCGATCTTAAATAAATCACGATCGATTAGGATGAAATCCGCCCATTTTCCCGGTTCCAGGGTCCCTAAGGCCTTTTCCTGATGTTGCGCAAAGGCGGCGTCCAAGGTGAATGCGCGAAACGCCTCGAGCAGTGTCATGGCCTGCTCGCTGTGCCAGCCGCCCTTCGGGTTGCCGTTATGATCGGTGCGCGTTACGGCCGAGTACAATCCAAAAAAGGGATTGTCCGACTCGACCGGAAAGTCCGAGCCACCGGCAATCAGCGTTCCTTGGGCAAGGAATGTCCGCCACGCATACGCGCCTTTGAGCCGCTCGGCGCCAATTCGATCCTCCGCCATGTTCATATCGCTGGTGGCGTGAGTCGGCTGCATGGAGGCGATCAAGTCGAGTTGTTTGAAACGCGGGATGTCGTTCAACGCCAAAATCTGCGCATGCTCGATGCGATTGCGCAATTGCCGCCCGCCCACCGCCTTGTAGGCCGCCTCGAATCCATCCAGTACCTGGCGATTGGCGGCATCGCCAATCGCATGCACGTTCACCTGATAGCCCGCTTTTAGCGCGGTTTGTATTTTCTCTTCCATCACCGGCGCCGACATGCGCAGCAATCCAAATTGATTGGCTTGATCGGAGTAGGGCGCCAGCATCGCTGCGCCGCGGCTGCCGAGCGCGCCATCGGCAATCAGCTTCACCGCTCGCACCGTCAAATGATCTTTGCCGTAGCCGATCAAGGGGCCCTCTTTGGACAGCGCTCTAAAATCGTTGCCGGTATCGAGAATCATGGCGTAGATGCGTACCGTGAGCGCGCCCTCGTCCGCAAACTGGCGATACAGCGCGACTTCCCGAGCGCTGACGCCCGCGTCCCCGACCGAGGTCAGGCCCACTGCATTCAGATTGGCCAACGCCGCCGTCAAAGTCGAGCGGCGCTCGGCGTCGCTTGGCGCCGGGATGATGGACCTGAGCAGCGACTGGGCATTGTCGACCAAGATCCCGGTGGGATTGCCCTGTGCGTCGCGCTCGATCCGTCCGCCTTCGGGGTCTTTGGAACTCTTATCGATTCCCGCCGCCCGCAGCGCCTTGGTGTTGAGCCAGCGCGCATGGCCATCGACGCGGGACAGCGCCACGGGCCGATCGGATACTGCCGCATCCAGATCGGCGGCGGTGGGAAAGCGCCCCAGCTTCCAGTTCACTTGGTTCCAGCCGCCGCCTTCAATCCAGGGGCGTCGCGGATTGGCGGCCGCAAAGGCCCTAATGCGCGCCTGGGCCTCCTGCAAGCTCGTGGTCTCGAACAGTCCGACGCGCGTGCCGAATTCGCCCAGCGATGTCACGTGGCCGTGCGCATCGATCAGACCCGGCAGCAGCGTGTTGCCGCCTCCGTCGATACTCTGGACGTGCGGGAATTTGGCCGCCAAGGCAGTTCGAGAGCCGGTGGCAAGAACTTTCCCCGCATCGAAGGCCATGGCGTCGAATTGCTGAATCTGCCCATCAGCGAGGGTGTAGCCATGAATGTTGGTGATCAGCGTGGGAGCCGCCACGGCGGCGGACGCAGCGGCGACCAATGAAAAAATCGACCCACGGAAAGCGCTTAAACTCACGTAAACCTCGTTGCGGTGTATCCCTGCGACAGTCTGGGGTGAGATTCGACGGGCTGCAACTTTCGAGCCGCCGCGGTGTATTGTGGGTAGCGATGCGATACAGGAGAGGGCTATGTCCTTGAGCGATGAACTGAGCAAACTCGCGGAGCTTCGTGCCAGCGGCACCTTGTCGGAGGATGAATTCGCGCGCGCCAAGGAGCGATTGCTCAATGCGCAGAACGTTCCATCCAGTGACCCGGCGTTGTCCGCGGTCAATACGTTTCGTCGCAGCCGCAGCGACCGAGTCCTCGGTGGCGTGTGCGGCGGTATGGGAAAAGCGACCGGGGTCGAGGCTTGGGTGTGGCGGCTGCTATTCGCCGTGTTGTTCATCTTCGCAGGCGCGGGACTGTTGGTGTACCTGTTGCTGTGGATATTTGTCCCCAGCGAGTGACGCTAAAGCGATCTTAGGCGGAACCCCGCATGACGATTACACCGCCCGCTTCGGACTGACTGTAGGCGATTGCCCCGGCCCATTGTCAGCCATTCATACGGAGACTTGGCTCCCTAAATAATGCTATTTAAGGGTTGTGAGGTTCAAAGCAGCCGCGCTTTTGGTATTTCTTTTCTGCCTGCCGCATCATGCCGTGGCGCAAACGCCCTCGCCGCTGCAAGAATGGCAGTATTCCGGCGGCATCATCCTGGCGCGTCTGTTTCAGCCGGACTTGCCGACATTTAGGACCATTTTGGGCGCTGCGGCGGATCTGGCGCCGATTTACGACGGCGCACGCGACTACCGCACCAAAGGGGGTCCGGTCATCAACATTCGCTACAAGGACATCGCGTTTCTTTCGACCGGCGAAGGTTTAGGCTACAACTTCCTGCGCGGCGATCACTATCAGTTCGGCGTCGCCATGGCCTATGACTTGGGGCGCAAAGAGCGCGACGATCTGACTAATCTGCATGGCCTGGGCGACGTCGGGGCTGCACCGGTGGCGAAGATTTTCGGCTCCTATGTCCTGTCGAAAAAATTTCCGCTCATCTTGAGAGTGGATGCCCGTCAATTCATCGGCGGCGCGCAGGGCACCGTGGGTGACGCCGGCATATATATGCCGTTGCCGGGCAGCTCCAAGACCTTCGTCATGTTCGCCGGTCCATCGATCACCTGGGCGACGCATCACTATCTGCAAACCCTGTACGGGGTTTCGCCCGAACAATCGCTTGCCTCAGGCCACCCCGCGTATGAGATAGCGCATAACGGGAGCGCCGCGATAGGCGCGGGATTCAGTGCCACGAAATTCTTGACGCCCCACTGGTTGCTCAACATTGACGCGGCGGTGAGTCAAATCCACGGCTATCCGGCGCAAAGTCCCATCGTTGAAAGCCCCACACAAAAGACACTGGCCCTCTCAGTCGACTATCAGTGGTAGCCTCGGCGGAACTACAATTTCTGGTTCTCGAGTAGGGCGGTGCGATGAGTCAAAGTGCTTTATTTACCCCACTGCGCGTCGGTGGCTTGGAACTGGCCAATCGCATCGTGGTTGCGCCCATGTGCCAGTACTCGGCCGACGAAGGCAGCATGACCGACTGGCACACCATTCATTTGGGCCACCTGGCGCTGTCGGGAGCGGCGCTCTTGACCATCGAAGCAAGCGCCGTGCAAGCCGAAGGGCGTATTACCTACGGCGACGTCGGCTTGTACTGCGATGCGAACGAAGCGGCGATTGCGCGAGTGCTGCAGTCGATACGCCGCTGGTCAGGCATCCCGGTGGCGATTCAACTGGCGCATGCGGGGCGCAAGGCCTCCACCGAGAAGCCCTGGTTGGGCGGCGCGCAAATTCCGGCGCAGCAACGCCATGGATGGCAGACCGTGGCGCCTTCCTCGCTGCCGTTCGCATCAAATCAATCTGCTCCCATGGCGCTGGATGCGACCGCCATGGCCAACATCCGCTCCGCGTTTGCAGATTCGGCGAAGCGCGCCGAGCGATTGGGTTTGGATGCGATTCAAATTCATGCTGCACACGGGTACTTGCTGCACCAGTTTCTGTCGCCGCTCTCCAATCGGCGCGACGATAAGTATGGCGGCTCATTGGAAAACCGGATGCGATTCCCTTTGCAGGTATTCGATGCGGTGCGTGACGCATTCCCCACCCGCAAGCCGGTGACGGTGAGAGTGTCGGGCACCGATTGGGCTGCGGGCGGATGGTCCATCGAGGAGACGGTGCAGTTCGCGCAAGCACTGGAAGCGCGTGGCTGTGACGCCATCCACGTATCGAGCGGCGGACTGACGCCCGCTCAACAAATTCCGATGGGTCCGAATTACCAGGTGCCGCTGGCCAGAGCCGTGAAGCAAGCAGTCAAGGTACCGGTCATTGCCGTCGGGCTGATTACGGAATTCGAACAGGCAGAAGCCATTGTCAGTACCGGCGATGCGGATTGCATCGCACTGGCCCGCGCGATTCTTTACGATCCCCGCTGGCCGTGGCATGCAGCGGCGCACTTTGGCGTCAGCGTGAAAGCGCCGGATCAATATCTGCGCTCGCAGCCGCGCCAGTACAAGGATTTATTCTCGGTCAAGGCGCGCTAGTAGCGACGCAGGATTTCGCCGATGCGCTGCACCGCCTGATCCATGGCGCCGCTCCAGGGATGCCCGTAATTGATACGGATGAAATTGCCAAACTGCTGGCGCGCCGAAAAAATTGGTCCGGGCGCGAGACTGATTCCCGCAGCCAACGCACGCCGGTGGAGTTCCAGCGAATTGACGCTCGGTGCGCATTCGATCCAGAGAAAGTAGCCGCCGGCGGGTCGGGTCACGCGATAACCGGCCGGAAAATGCCGCCGCAGCGACTCCAGGGCTGTTGATTGTTGAGACGCCAGTTGCCGGCGCAGCTTCGTCAGGTGCGCGTCGTAACTGCCGCGCTGAAGCATGGCGGCAATCGCCTGTTGTATCGGCAGACTGGTGGCGAGCGAGGATTCGATTTTCCGGCGCGCCAGATCTTTGGTGAAACGCCCCGCGGCGACCCAGCCGAGACGATATCCAGGCGCCAGACATTTGCTGAACGAACCACAATGCAGCACGTACCCGTTCTTGTCGAAGGCTTTTGCCGGCAGCGAGGGCTTGGACGAGAACTGCAGTTCCGCGTAAGCATCGTCTTCGATCAGCGCGATCTGGCGGGCGGCCAGCAGTCGGACCAATTCGCGTTTGCGTTCTGTGGGGACGATGGCTCCGGTCGGATGGTGCAACGTGGTCATGAACCAACAGGCCCGAATCGGGTATTTGGCCGTGGCTTTGGCCAGTGCGCCGAGATCGACACCGGTTTGAGGGTCGGTCGGAATTTCGATGACCTGAAGCCCCAGCCGCTCTGCTGCCTGCAGACAGCCATAAAAGGTAGGAGACTCGATGGCGATGGTGTCGCCTTTCGTGACAACCGTTTGCAGCGACAGATTCAATGCCTCGAGTGCACCGGAGGTAATGACGATTTGATCGATATCGACCGTCATGCCCAAGCGCAAGTAGCGGCGCGCGATTTGCCGGCGTAGTTCGACACTGCCCGGCGGCAGCCCTTCGACGGTCTGCCAGGGATCCATATGCCGGGCGCTGCTGCCCAAGAATCGGGCCAGCTTGGACCAGGGAAATAGCGTAGGACTTGGAAAGGCAGAACCCAACGGGATGACGTTTCGATCGCGCGAAGCTTCGAGCGTGTCGAACACCAGATCGCTCACCTCTAAGCGGGTGGAACTCGATCTGGGCGAGGAGGAGCGGGGCTCGGACGGGGATTTGCGCCGGCCCAAAACATAGTATCCGGACCGCGGCCTGGCTTCGATCAGGCCGTCCGCCTCCAAGATTTCGTAGGCGCGAAGAATGGTCGAGGGACTGACGCTACGTCGCTCGCAGAGCACGCGAATCGAAGGAAGTGCGTCGCCTATGCTCAGTGTCCCGCCGCGAATCATCGCGCTCAATTCCTGCGCGACGGCTTGATAAAGCTTCATGCCGCTCACATTACGGCGTGCCGCGGCTCAATGCACGTGGTGCGGCACTATCCAGCCGAAGTGATAGCCCGCCAGCAGCAGCGCGAACAAGCCGACCGACAATGAAATGCGCACAGTCAGCGCTTGCGCCATCCGCTCGGACCGAGAGGGTCCCGATGACATGGAGGCGAGGGCATGACCTAGGCTGCCGACGATCAGCAACAATAGAATGACGATCAGGGCTTGCATGACTGTCCCTTGTTGGCAGACTGCCGTTCCTCGCGGCGAATGGTGGTAACCACGGAGACCAGCGCCACCACCATGACGCCGACCATGGCCACCATCAGAAACAATAAGCCGCCGGCCAGGCGGTAACATTCATAGAAGCCGTCGGCCACGCCTAGCGGAGTGGCAACCAGCAGAAGGGGTTTGGCGATTCTCATGGGCTCATTATTTCAGAGCTCCAGATACATAACAGATACAGAAAGCTATAATAAAATGCAGTACAGAGTGAGGCCGCCGGGCCGCCGGGCCGCCGGGCCGCCGCGCCACCGGGCCACCGGTCATTCGGGCAGCGTGTAAGTGAAATCGTAGGAATGCTTGCCGCCGCTGATCTCGATATTGAACGTTCCGCGGATTCCCTTCAGTTCGCCGGTTCCAGACCCTGGCACCACAATCACGGACAGTTCACGCCCCTCAGGGGTCATGGTAGCCGAGTGTTGCAGGGCAAAACTGCCGTGACGCCCGGCGAGGGTGGCGGTAATCACTTCCATCGCGACGTACCCGGCGCTCCCTTGTTTGGGGTCCCCGCCCGAAAACATCTCGCCCTTGGAAGTTCCCACCAGGTCGCCTGAGAGCTCTTTATCGATGGACATGCGAGCCAAACCTTCCGCAGGAGGCGACTCGAGCGGCTTGATGTCCACGGTAAAAGTGCCGCGCGCATGCTGAGTCATGGGAGGTTCCTGTGGTATCGATGGTCTCATGATATTAGCCCTCGCGAATTGAGTCTGTTTAACCTGCG